>DBGA01000046.1:51410-51609 GCA_002295325.1 Ruminococcaceae bacterium UBA866
TAGGTGGCAAGCGTTGTCCGGAATTACTGGGTGTAAAGGGAGCGTAGGCGGGAAAATAAGTTGAATGTGAAATCTATGGGCTTAACCCATATCAGCGTTCAAAACTGTTTTTCTTGAATGAAGTAGAGGCAGGCGGAATTCCTAGTGTAGCGGTGAAATGCGTAAATATTAGGAGGAACACCAGTGGCGAAGGCGGCTT
>DBGA01000001.1 GCA_002295325.1 Ruminococcaceae bacterium UBA866
AGCTTGACAATGAGACGATTGAAAAAGCAAGAATTTGTATTGATGAAATGATAAGATTAGGCTAAAGTAAAAGGCTGATACCAAATGGTATCAGCCTTTTACTTTAGCCTAATCTTATCATTTCATCAATACAAATTCTTGCTTTTTCAATCGTCTCATTGTCAAGCTCTATCTCTTCTCCGCCTTTGCCTGAAACACAATTTAATACATCTATTAATGTTGTTGCTTTCATGTTTGGGCAAAGTATTTTCTTTGAAAGATAATAGAAATTCTTATCAGGACACATATATTGCAAATGTTCAGCAATGCTCATTTCTGTTCCGATAATGAAATCCTTAGCATCAGATGCGATTGCAAAATCCATTATTGCAGAAGTTGAACCTACAAAATCAGCCAATTTTACAACGCTTGGAACACATTCTGGATGCACTAAAAACAGTGCTTCTGGGTGTGCCTTTTTTGCAATTTCAACATCAGCTGTGTTTACAACTGCATGAACTGGGCAGCCACCCTGTAGTAGCTTTATGTTTTTGTGGGGCACTTGCTCTGCAACATAAGCACCTAAATTGCAATCTGGAATAAATAAAATGTTTTCATTTTCAATCGCATTTACAATTTTAACGGCAGAAGATGAAGTTACGCATACATCACATATCGTTTTTAGTTCAGCTGTTGTATTGATATATGCCACAACAGTATAATCAGGAAAGCGTTGCTTAACGCCTTCTATTAGTGGTTTATCCATTTGCTCTGCCATTGGGCAACCCGCAATTGGATTTGCAAGGAAAACTGTCTTTTCAGGAGAAAGAATTTTAACCGTTTCTGCCATAAAACGCACACCACACATGATCACTGTTTTTTGTGTGGCTTTACTCGCCATAACACTAAGCTGAAATGAATCCCCTGCAAAATCTGCAATCTCTACAATTTCACGAGCTTGATAGCTATGAGCAAGTATGCAAATATCATTTTCTTTTTTGAGCTTTATAATCTCATCTTGTACATCTCTTAACATTTTTTCCACCTCAAAAATTTGCTTTGGTAAATAACTATCTTCATAATAAAATGGAACCGATAGTATGATTCTTAGTATCTTTTTCTAGTGTGTATTTACCTTTTTGCATAATTATACCATGGGAATACTATGAATTCAAGTGCTTTAGTCATCTACAACACAATTTCAAGGGTTTCAATCACACCTAACGTTAACAACAGATAATTATAATGCCTAATACTAACTATTGACAAATCATTTATATTATCATATCATTCTCATATGGTATCTCAATAACAATACAAAAAAGGCGAGGAATAAAATGAAAAATTTAATTGATAAATTACATAAAAACAAGAATTTAACCAAGGAAGAATTTGTTTTCCTATTAGAAAATCGAAATCAAGAAATTGATGATTATTTGTTTGAAAAAGCTCGCTCTGTCAGCCAAGAACACTTTGGTAATTCCGTTTATATGAGAGGGCTTATTGAATTTACAAACTACTGTAAAAACGATTGCTACTACTGCGGAATAAGCAGAAGCAATCAAAATGCAGAGCGTTATAGGTTAAGTAAAGAAGAAATTCTCTCTTGTTGTGAAAATGGGTATAACCTTGGCTTTAGAACTTTTGTTTTACAGGGTGGCGATGATGGATTTTTTACTGATGACTTATTAGTTGATATTATTGGTGCGATTAGAAATCAATTNNGAAAAATCATTTGATAGTTATCAGAGATTTTTTAATGCAGGCGCAAATCGATATTTACTTCGACATGAAACTGCAAACGAGGAGCATTATCAAAAATTGCATCCAAAAAATCTTTTGCTTAAAAATAGAAAGCAATGCCTTTATGAATTAAAAGAAATTGGTTTTCAAGTTGGAACAGGATTTATGGTTGGTTCCCCATTTCAAACCATTCATCATATTGCAGAAGATTTAGAATTTATAAAAGCGTTATCTCCTCACATGGTTGGAATTGGTCCATTTATTCCTCACCATGACACACAGTTTTCCACATTCCCTGCTGGAAATTTAGAATTAACATTGTTTTTGATTGGTATTCTTCGCTTATTATTGCCCAATGCGCTTATTCCTGCAACCACTGCCTTGGGAACCATTGACCCAAATGGCAGAGAAAAAGGCATTCTATCGGGTGCAAATGTTGTAATGCCGAATTTATCGCCTGTTGGTGTAAGAAAAAAATATGATTTATATGATAATAAAATTTGCACAGGTGAAGAAGCGGCAGAATGCAGAATGTGTCTGCAAAATCGCATAAATAAAATTGGATATCAACTTGTGGTTGACCGTGGTGATTTTTGCAACGGATAGGATTTCTTAACCCTCTACGTTTTATTAGAACGAGATAGGTTGAGTTACTGATCATTAAATATTTAAAGGAGCATTTCCAGATGGAAATGCTCCTTTTTAATATTATTTTTAACTAAATTTCTTCTTGTCAAACTTGTGCTCTTTATCACCATTTTTTCAGATAGTTGCATACTACATTTGCATCTTTAGTAATGCAAGACAACTGCCTTCAAGT
>DBGA01000084.1:0-67580 GCA_002295325.1 Ruminococcaceae bacterium UBA866
CTGCAAGTTCGGGTTCTATCTTTTGGCTTCCTGGGAAAAGTCCAAACAAATGTGAAACATGGCGATGATTTGGGTCAACTTCTTCAAAATCCTCGTACCATTCAAGCAATCTTCCATCTGCATTTACATTTGGAGATGGAAGACCAGCCAAAATAGTCTCACATGCTATGCGAAATTGAGGTTCAAGCCCGAGCAGATTACAGCATGAAATGCAGATTGCAAACAGTTCACGCAAAAGAAACAAATCCATAGTGCTCATTTTGTAAACTGAAAAGATTTCTCCATTAAGTATAAACGTATTTTCGGGAGATGTAGACGGAGAGGTTAGGTATTGTCCCGATTCATCACATATGAGATAATCTAGCATAAACTGGGCTGCACCACGCAAAATGGGAAAAGCTGTGCCACGCAAGAACTTATTATCTAAAGTAAATTGATAATGCTCCCACAGATGTATAGAGGTCCACACAGCACCCATAGGCCAAAATGCATATGTTACAGGGTTTTCCTCCCGTACACCAACAGGTGCAGTTTGGCGCCAAAGGTCAGTATTGTGGTGGCAAACCCACCCACGCATACCATATTCATTTTTTGCAGTCTCTGCTCCGGTAACGGACAGTTCTTTGAGCATATCAAACAGTGGTATATGACATTCAGAAAGTCCGCAGCTTTCAGCGGGCCAATAGTTCATCTGGGTGTTGATATTCAAAGTGTAGTTACTGCTCCATGGGGGACGGATTTCTTCATTCCATATTCCCTGTAGATTTGCTGGCTGGGTTCCTTCACGAGAACAGGAAATAAGAAGATATCTTCCAAACTGAAACAATAGCTCGACAAGTCCTCGATCTTCTTTTCCCTTTGAGATATCAGCCAGCCGATTTGGGATAGAGTTTTTGTTGGGCGTTGCCATAAGATCAAGATTAACTTTTGAATAAAGCTTTTGATAATCTTTTTGGTGAGCATTTTTTAGTGCTTCCCAGCCTTCATTGTGTGCAAAATTTAGTGTATGCAGTGTTTTGCTTAAAGCAATCAAAGGGTCGACTTGGGGTTTTTTATCATATCCTATAAAGCCGGTAGAGGTCGCTACAAGCAAAACAATCTCGTCACAATTTTCCAGCCGCAGGGAGTTATTATTGGCATACATCAAACCGCCTTTTTGCAAAGCTGTAATTGATAAGGCAAATCCCATGCCACGTTGGCCGTCAATTTGTGCGGTGATGGGATTGTCACTTGGAAAATAACTCGGCTCGACATGAGCTGGAACGTTTCCAATTAAAGAGAGTACATTATCTTGACATACGCATTGATGTGAGTTTGGAGAGTCAAAATTTATAGTAAGACAAAGGCTGGATTCCTTTTGGGCAGAAAGGCGAATGGCAAGCACTTGGTGTGGATTAGAACAAAAATATTCCCTAGAAATCTTAACTCCATCCTGTCGATAAGAAACTTCAGCTTTAGCCGTATCTAGATGCAGTATTCTTTCGTAATCCGAAATATTACCAGGCAAAAAGTTGAGCAGAATGGTTCCAAGTGGCTGATAAGACTCGGTAAATTCACCCAAGAAGCGTTCATGAATTTCCTGTGTAGCCTCGCCTAACATGTGACAATCAATTTTATTTCTGATGGAGGTCAGGTTTTGGTATGCGTTAGGTCTATCCTTAACCGACGGAAATCCTGACCAAAGTGTATCTTCATTAACAGAAATTTTTTCTGTTGTCGTGCCTCCATAAACCATTGCACCAAGCCTACCATTTCCAAGTGGAAGTGCTTCCTCAAAAATGGAAGCGGGTCTGTCAAAACGTAACTGCTGTTCCATATCCTTTATCCTTTCATGACGAGGTTTGATTAGAGTGTCACTATTTTTTACATATTTGAAATTTTAGAGTCGTGTTCCTTTGAAGGTTACCCTCATATGCCTTGTGTATAACAAGAAAGACCCCCTTCCCATAGATAGTTCGGTATAAACCTTTACCTGTGGGAGGAGGTCTGACTTTGAGATGAGGGTGACCGATTTGGTCGTTAGGTTATTGAGGAAGCTGAATTTTTAGATGACTGATACTTTGTAACTCCCGAAGCATACACGTTAATCTATGGAGCTGAAAGATTGGCAAAATATATTTGATATGCTATATAGCAACAGCAAAATACCTCTCATTAGTCTTCAGACGTTTGAACATCTGAAAGGCGGATGCTGGTTGACTGTTTACTGCAGTTAGCCAACTATGAGGGTCATAGTTTCATAGCTAACTTTACTATTGTTTAGGGTGAAATGCAATACTTTTGTCAAAATTAGAAGAAGAAAGTTTAGGTGCGACGTATAGTAGCATCTATTTTGTGTCCAGCTGATTATACCATGACAACTTTATTTCTCTTTTTCGTGTGTATTTTATTGACTATTGTCTAAGTTCATATTTTACAATTTGCTATACTACCAGTTTAATAAAATAATTACCAAAAAGTCTTGCAAATATTATTTTTTTTATATAAAATGTTGTTATATGTATATGATTGGAGATAAAATGAAGCCTGTTAAAATAAAGACTCAAATGACTATAATTACAGCAATCACAATAGTAGTTTGTCTATTACTAAATATTTGGATTGGTGGATCAATTAGTAAAACAGTATTGAACAAAAGTATTAGTCATGCCAATTTAACTGCGGATATACTTGTAAAAGAAATGGAATATACTTCTGAAAGAGCATTAGCAGTTGTAAATACTATACAATATAATAGTATGACACAGGATTATTTTAAGGATGGTCTTAGCGGAGATAACTATCATTTATTTAAGGCAATGGATAACTTTATAGTATCAATTAATTTGCTATATCCTGAGATAATTGATGTTGTATTAGTAGGGCAAGATTTTTCAAGGGGTAACGTTATCTTAGAAGGGGATCAAAGAAGTATAATAGAAGAATATTCAGAGTTAAACCAAATGAAGTTTGCAGGAATTATCGAAACAACATATTCTGGAGTAAAGATTAAGACGATGACGTTTTTTTCTAATATATACGGTAATGAAGAAGGTCCAACATATGCTAAATCTATTGGACACTGTTTAATTGCGGTTAATTTCTCAAAGCTAACAAAATCATTTAAAAACTCATTACTTGATACAAATTATTTTGTAGTGGACAAGAATAATAACTATTTTCCAATCAGCCAAACTGAGAAAGGTATTGAAAAAATAATAGATCATTTAGGACCATTTACAGCAGAGGAGAAAATAGATACTGCTAATTATTATATAGATATAAGAAAAGTTAAAAATCAGGACCTATTTGTTATAAGCAGTACAGATAAAAAACTATTGCTCAAAGATGTGAATTATGTTAAAAGGCTTATTTTACTTTTGTGTGTAATTATATCTTTTGTTATGATTGTGATGATTTTTGCAATGGACTTAAATATTATGAGACCTATTTATCAAATTAGAAATTATATGAGAACAATTTCAAGCGGAAACTACATTTTAATTAAAGAAAAGATAAAAGTAAAAGGCAATAGAGAGTCGGTTGGTTTGGCTGATGATTTGAATAGTATGATTGATGAGCTTGATGATAGAAGTCGAAGGCTTGTAGGCACAAGTCGTATGGTATACGAAATGGAAATACAAAAAGAAAAAGCTGAATTGTCTTTTTTAAGAAGCCAAATAAATCCACACTTCTTATACAACTCACTCGAGGCAATTAGAGGAACAGCGATGAAAAATAATCTGCCACAAGTGGCAGATGTCGCTAGCAATCTAGGAAAAGTTTTTCGATATAGTATAAAAGGATCGGAGATAGTGACGTTTCAAGAGGAAATTGAAATAACTAAGTCATACACATCAATTCAAAAGGCAAGATTTCCATATAAAGTAGATATTATTTATAATATATCAACGGAAACTCTAGACGTAAAAGTAATAAAAATGTTTATGCAGCCAATCCTTGAAAATGCCTTCGTTCATGTTGTAGAAAAGTCGGTTGTTTCTACAACAATATATGTAGCAGCTATAAAGGTTGACAATGATTTAATAGTTACCGTTCAAGATGATGGCTGTGGAATAGCCCAAGATAAGTTAGAAAGTATTAATAAAACTTTAAATAATAACGATATATTTTCAATTAACCACATTGGCTTGGCTAACGTGAACTCTAGGATTCGTATGAAATATGGTGAAGGGTATGGGCTGTCAATAGAAAGTTCATCTGATGAGGGAACAAAAATAACAATTAGGTTAGCCTTAGATCAACCCCAAAACCAGAAAGGTGGGGCGATATGAAAAAAGTAATTATTGTAGACGATGAAACAATGGTAATTGAATCTATTGTGCACGGAGTAAATTGGACAAGTTTAAACACTAAGGTTGTTGCTACATTTTTAAATAGTGAAGAGGCATTGGAATACATAAAAACCAATCCAGTTGACATCTTAATTGCGGATATAAGTGTTCCTCCGTTTAACGGACTGATACTTTGTTCATACGCTGCCCAAATTAACCCACAAATTCAATTTATAATTATTAGTGGATTTGCTGATTTCTCATATGCTAAAAAGTCAATACAACTAGGTTCTGTTGGGTATTGTTTAAAACCAATTGATTATGATGAAATTACAATATTTATTAAAAAAGCTGTTGCTAAAGTTTCAACTAAAACTGAAAAATATCAACACGAATTTATTGAACTTGTCTATGAGAAAAACATTGAAGAAGTCAATGCAATTCTAAAATCAAATCATGTTAAATCTAATTTTAATATGTCTGTTTCAATTGGGAAAAAAAGCTTAGAGGAATATTTTGATGGATTTCATTGCAGTGTGGGGGTTAATAAATATTTGTATATCTACAATTTCGACAATGTAAGACAAATTCCACACAATCTTATTCGGGATGAAACTATCAAAGGGATAAGCTACGTTGATAATTGTATCACGAGTAGTGATTTGGGGGAGATAGCTAGTCAATTAATTTATGATGCATATCAGTTTTTTTTCTATAAAGATAAATTTATTTTTAAGACAAAGGCAGAATACAACATTAATTTAAATCAAGAAATTCGTAATAGTTTAAAAAATAGTGAAAAATTAATCACCATATTAAAAACACAGTTTAGAAAAATCAACCATATTCAACAGGCCGCAGATATATATAATTTAATCATTAGTTGTGATATTGAGGAGGGTTGTGGAGTATATTCATATGAACAACTTGTCTATGAATTTGAAAATATTGATGAGTTAATTGATAGCTTGGTACTTTTTATTGAAGAAACAAATATTGATATTCAAGATTATAAAAGCAACAATAAGAATTTTTTAAGTATGGTTAAGTATATTAATCAGAATTTTACTAATGAAATATCAATTAAAAGCATATCAGATCAATTGTATTTAAACCCTAATTATATAAGTCAATTATTTAAAAAAGAAGCTGGAACCACGTTCGTAAAATATATAACAAATTTAAGAATTGAGAAAGCTAAAGAACTATTAATAAACTCAAGGTTAAGCATTAATGAAGTAAGTAAAGAATGTGGTTTTAAAGATTATTTCTACTTTATTAAAATATTTAAGAAACACTGTAATAAAGCACCCACTGAATATAGAAAATCAATATAATAAAAAGGCATATCATCTGAGAAATTTACAGGTGATATGTTTTTTTGTTATATTATTCTAAATTATAGAATGGTGTATTTGTGATATCTGCTAATTAAGTATGATTTTTCTTGTTGATTATGTAAAAACAACATTGAAGACAGTTCAATTTTGGTGATATAATATAAATAAATTAAATGATGAGGTGATAATTTGAAAAAAATAACAACTAAATCTCCAAATCAAAAGCTGACATCAAGACAAATATGGAAACAGTTAAAAAATGATAGATTATTANNGGTATGCAGTTTTTTGTTATGTTCCTATGGGAGGGCTAGGATTAGCGTTTAAAGAGTTTAAATATGATACTGGACTCTGGAACAGTCCTTTGGTTGGATTTGAGCATTTCCGAAAAATGCTTACGGACACCAATTTTCTAATCGCATTTAAAAATACATTAGTATTTAGTTTGGGTAAGATTGTATTTCAATTTCCTGTACCAATACTATTAGCTGTTGTATTAAATGAGTTAAGATCTAGCAAGTTGAAAAAGTTTTATCAAACAGTATTTACATTTCCACATTTCATTTCGTGGGTAGTTTTATCGGGTATATTAATCAATATGTTTAGTAGTGCAGGTGTTGTAAATAGCATACTCCAAAGTATGGGCGTATCTACAATTGCTCCACTTTCAGACTCAAGCATGTTTAGACAATTTATTTGGGCTACAAATATATGGAAAGAATTTGGTTGGGATTCAATTATTTATCTAGCAGCATTTGCAGGAATTGACCCTGTATTATATGAAGCTGCTGGAATTGATGGTGCTAACCGTTTTCAAAAAATGATTCATGTTTCATGGCCAGGGATAAGGGGAACTGTCGCAATAATGCTTATTCTTACTGTGGGGCAATGTATGAGTAATGGTGCAAGTTTCGACCAAATTTTCAACCTATATTCTCAACCGGTGTATAGTGTGGCAGACACAATTGATACATATGTGTATAGAGCTTCGTTTGAAATAGGAACTAACTTTGGCTATACAACAGCTGTTGGTTTATTGAAATCAGTTATTAACGTTTTATTAATTACAGTTGCAAATACGTTAGTCCGTAAAAGTGGAGAAGCTGGACTATTTTAGGAGGTGGATAAATTGAACAATAACATAAAATTACAAAAGAAAAGGAAAGTTAATATTTATGATATATTAAATATATCAATTCTGTCAATTTTGGCACTTATCACTCTTTATCCATTTTACTATGTGTTAATTCTATCGGTTTCAAATATTGAGTCAATTGGAAGGCATGCTCCATATTGGTTCCCATATGTGTTTGATATCGAGGGATATAAAGTAGTACTTTCTGATAAAAGGTTTTTAACCTCAATTTTCAACTCTGTCTTTGTAACCCTTGTTGGAATACTAATTAATATGGCACTTTCCATCTTTGGAGCGTATGCTTTATCAAAAAAGAGGTTACTTGGGAGAAATATAATATTAGCAGTAGTTATATTTACAATGCTTTTTGGAGGAGGATTAATCCCTTATTATCTAGTAGTAAGTGGGCTTAACTTGACTAATACATTATGGTCAATGATACTTCCAACAGCAATTAATACATATTATCTTGTTATTATGAAAAATTATTTTGCATCACTCCCACCAAGTTTAGAGGAAGCTGCAAAAATTGACGGGGCAAATGATCTGATTATATTGTTTAGAATAATTATTCCAATAGCAGTTCCGTTTATTGCAACTTTCTTCTTGTTCTATGCGGTTGAACGTTGGAATGAATGGTGGAATGCATTGTTGTTCATTAACAAATCAGCAAAACAACCGCTACAAATTTATTTGAGAGATTTATTAGTAAGCTATAATTCTCAACTTGCATTACAAGCACAATTCCAAATAAATAAAAGCATAAAATCTAATTTTCAAGCAATTCAAATGGCAACAATTGTAGTATCCACAGTTCCTATTTTATGTGTCTATCCATTTATTCAAAAGCACTTTGTAAAAGGTGTTATGATAGGTTCAATCAAAGAGTAGTTTTTAGAATGACATTTTGTCCTTTTAAAATATAACTAATTAAGAAAAGAGGAGTTATTATGAAATTTAAACGTTTGGCAGCAACAATTCTTTCACTTGCATTAATTACATCTGCTTTTGCGGGATGTGCTGGAAATTCAGCAAACGTACCATCTTCTACACCAGACCCAACATCAAAAACTGAGGGAGTAGCAAAAAAAGACCCAGTTGAAATCACTATAGCATTTTGGGATGTTGAAACCGCTTTTGCTGGTGGAAAAGATGATAAACTTCTGCAACAAATCCAAACTGAAACAAATACAATTATTACTCCAGTAAATATAACATGGGATGACTATCAACAGAAAATTCAATTGTGGGCATCTTCAAATCAACTTCCAGACGTATTTGCAATTGACGTAGTCGGAACGTCTTTTTATCACAATTGGACTCAGCAAAATGTTGTTCAGCCTCTACCAGAAGATTTAACAAAATGGCCAACATTACAAAAATACATGGAGATTCCAGACGTTAAGGCTCTTAAAAAATCAGATGGAAAATTCTACGTTATTCCTCGTGTTACTTGGAAAGACGTTAAAATGAGTGCTACAGAAAGAAAAATCTTATACCGTTGGGACTTAGCTCAAGCTGTTGGTATTACCAAAGAGCCAGAGTCTTATGATGAGTATCGTGTAATGCTTCTAGCTATCATCAAAGCGGATCCTGAAGCCAAAAAAATAGGTGGCATGACAGCAACACAAACAAAACAAATGGATAGTTTCTTTATGCCATACTCTGTTCCACTTGGTATGGGTGATGGTTCAGGAAGTGACTTCAAATGGGTGAAAAAAGATGGAAAATTGGTTCCAGCTTACTTCGCTGGTGATTTACAAGCTACACTACAACTTTCAAGAGATATGTATAAAGAAGGAACAATTGAAGCTGATATTGCACTTGCAAAAACTCAATTATCAGAAGATAAGTTTCTACAAGGAAAATCAGCTGCAATTTTAGGTAACTTCATGTCAGAAAAAATGGCGAAAAAATGGAATGCAGTTTATCCTGACAAAGATTATAAAGATTGCATTAAAATTCTGAAACCTTTAAAAGGTAAAGATGGAACTGCTACAATTCCAGTATTCAAGAACTACTGGTCTGAATCTTATATTGCAACAAAGGATATAGCTAAACAAGAAGCCATTCTAAGCTTATACGAATACTTCTTGAAAAATGAAATGCTTGTACGTGCAGGATATGAGGGCGAAGACTTTACAATGAAAGATGGTATTGTTCAACCAACTCCAGGTGTAGAAATTGATAAAAAGTATCCTATCACAAAACTCTCAACAATGGTACAATTTGCAAACTGGGTAAACCTAGATCTAGCTGGCGATCCTGCAGTTGATGTTTACAGACAAATGGATATTGATTTCTGGAACCACATTGATAAAGAGATAACTTTACCAGAATACAACCCGATGTACACAAATATTTCAACGCCTACTAAAGATAGCTTCATAATTAAACCAGCTGATGATTTAATTGAAGTTATGACTGGTAAAAACCCTGTTGATAAAATGTACAATGATTTAATGTCTAAATATGAAAAAAATGGACTATCAAAAATGATAGAAGAAGTAAATGCAGCAGCAAAATAAGTCTAAATTATAGTAATCGATCCTAGTACAGAAAACACCCCTATATTTGCTATATAAAATAGAAATATGGGGGTGTAAAATTTTAAAAAAATATTAAAAAGGGCTGATAGTTTTATGTTAGGTTTTATTACAACTAAGGAAGAATGGACTTACCCAGATACGCAGCTAGCGAATTTACCAGATGGAGTATCAATTCATCTAGCGAAAAATGGTCGTGAAAACATTCAATTGATACTTGAAGCAAAGAACGAAAGTGCAAATATAGCCGTTTGTGGAGGAGAAGCATTTGAAATTGAATTTTTCCAAATGCTAGATGTCGCTGTAAACTATAACGAATGCGAAAATGAAGAGCAAGATGGTATGTTTGTCATTACTCAAAAGGAATATGAAAAACCATATTATTGTTCACGCAAAGCACCGTTTAAAGTTTATGAGGCATTAAAACCTATCAGAGATTATATACTTCCAGCCAAAGATGATAGGTTCGCTTTATGCTTTACGATTAAACCAACTGCAAATTCAACGATAGGTAAGTCGGAAATTACTTTACAAGTTAATGATGTTAAAATCAATGTTGAGATAAACGTATATAATATTGAAATTCCTGAGGAAAGCCTTAAAGTAACAAACTGGTTTGACCTTGATAATATGGGTTTATGGCATAATCTTAATATGAACTCGCCTGAATATATTGAGATGGTAAGGGTGTATGCCAGAGCTATGCGTAGGATTAGACAAACTCATTTCTTTATCTCATATGACCCTGTAAAAGTTGTTATAGATATTGAAAAAAGACAGTTTGATTTCTCANNTGAAGAAGGATTACAGGTTATGGAGTTTGGTAACTTTGGTTCTAAGCATGATGATTTGTTTACAGAAGAGATTAAGTGTTGTTTTTATCCAGAATATACGTTATCTTCTGATGAGGGATACTATGCCTCAGTTGCCTTTATTCAAGAATTAGCTGAATTTTTGAAAGTGAATGGTTGGGAAAAGAAGACAATTTTCCATGTATTTGACGAGCCTGATGTGCATATAAAAGGCGATAAATCAATGGAAATGCGTAAGCTACAATATATGAGAATTGTAAGTTTGTTGCGTAAGTATATCCCGGAAAGTAAAACAATTGAAGCAGTAAAAACGGCTGAATATAAAGGTGGAGTTGATATTTGGGTTCCACTTACTGCTAACTATGAGGAATTTAAAGGAGAGTTTGACAAAATTATCGACACAGGGGATGAGGTTTGGTGTTATGTATGTTGTGTTCCAACTGGTCAATATCTAAACCGTTTTCTTGATATTGATTTAATCAAATCACGATTGATTTTCTGGGGTTGCTCGAAATATCGTTTGTCAGGTTACTTGCATTGGGGATTTAACTATGCTCCCCATGAAAACTTTAACCCATATGAAGAGTCAAATACACCTAATACTGCCTTTAACGGAATTTACCCAGCAGGAGATGCGTACATTGTGTTCCCAGGGAAAAAAGAACCATATATTGGTATGAGATTTGAAGCACAAAGAAAAGGTGCAGAAGATTTTGAGCTTTTAAAACTTATCAAAGAAAAAGATATTAAAGTTTATAATGAAATTATTAATTCAATTTTCCTTACAAATACCGAATATAATGGAGACCCTAAGTTCTTTCAAAATACAAGAATAAAAATGCTAGAGATTTTGTCTTAATGGTTAGAGTAACTATTAACGAATTTGTATTAATAAAAAAGGCGAAGTGGCTGAAAATTTTGTTAGTCTATACCTGATTTTTTAAAAATTGGGATTGCCACATTGGGTTTTGATAGTGGGTATTTATCCAAAGCAGGGAGATAGGGGATACGTTATATTTGAGAATACAGAATAAGAAAGCTCGCGAATTAACCGCACTTGTATGTACCAACTTCCGTAGTTACACATCCGACTCAGCTATACTTCGTACGGTTCGTCGGGAGTTGCTTTAACACCTAGAAATACTATGTTGTTGTGCAAAGAATGAAAAATAAATGATAATGTATTCAATATTTTTTGTGTTTTATTATACCACTTTTATTTGCCTAAAAAATTGAATACAGTTAAAAGAAATCGCATCAATAAAAAAGACATTCAATAATATGAATGTCTTTTTTATTATCAAACACGTATTTGCTGTTAGCTATCGGCCACCACCATTTCCCTCTATAAAAAAAGTCAAAGAATTTGATGATTTTTAAAACCTCGATAGGCAAACGGGAACATTATTAAAATTTCCAGAATGGAGGCAACGATATAAACTGTACTAGTCGTTATTGAAAATCCTCCAAAATTAAATAAAAATTTTTCGAAAATTAATTCAAATGAAACTGCATTAGATGGAAATAGTTTAACTAATTGATATGCGAATCGATGTGTTATTGAAATATGTATAAGTGTAGGCACAAATATGATTAAAAATGAAATGATAATAACTGGAAAAGCTGACCTCGATAATGCTGATACAAGCATAACAAACATAGAAAATGAAGAAATCACAAACAGGGCTACAGCTATTGCAATCAATACAGATTGTAACATAGTGATGGGATAGGCGAAAAGTAAACTAAACAACTGCAAGTTAACATCATAACCATCAAATCCAAAGATACATAAAAATGTGAGCAGGTAAACTGCAAATGAAATTATAGAGACTATAATCGAAAAACTTAATCCTGTTAATAGTTTAGCAAGAATGACTTGATTTTTACCGAATTTTGAAGCTAAAATTATTTGATCGGTATGAGTAGAATATTCACTTGCAAATATAGGTGCAATACATATACTAATTGCAACTAGAAGCACCACACCAAGCCCAACTACTAAGCTTGAAAAACTTTGCCAGCCTTTAAAATAATCATTATAGAAGGGTAATTTAATCTCATCCAACATTTGGATGAGTTTGTATTTTTCAGATTGGGATAAATAAATATTATCATTAATCATTCTTAGGGAAAAAGTCTGAACCTTCTCATAAAACATACTGGCATCTTTCTCAGTCAAAGTATCAATCGGCTTTACAGGGTCATTGTTAAACACCGAGCTACCGTCGTTAGTAGCAAGTGTGTTTGTATTTTCACTGAACACTACATTTATTATTTTGACTATATTTTCATAAGGTAAAACGTATTTTATGTAAGCGTCACCCGTCACAAATTTGCCATATTTATTGATAATATAGTTATCCTCATTAGAGATTAAAATTTGATTTTGTTCAATTGCCTCTTTGACAAGAGTTTTATCTATGAAGCCTGCTTTTGAACGTATCACTTCTCTATCAAGTTGCATTGCTTTTAAGGCTGAAACATCACCATGTTGGTGCGAATATGAACTACCATTTACATTTCCAATTGCCGAAATAATTATAAATAACAAAATTAAACTTAGTGAAATAATGCTACTTTTCTTATTAAATATCTTTTTATATTCAAACGTTGCTAATCTTAAAATATTACTCAATTTCACTCACCCCGCTAAAATAATAGAGATATAGGTCCTCTAAGGTAGCCGTGACACCTGTAGCGGTTTCACAAGGCTTTTCATCACAGACAAGACGTAAAAAGCTGTTAGTTTTTTCTTGCCTTACATTTATAACAGGATATTTCTGCATCAATAAATCTGCCATCTTATTGGGTACAGTACATTCAAATACTTTATTTTCAATTACCTTCATAATCTTCTCAAGGCTTCCTTGATGTATGAGCTGACCATCTTTCATGACTAAAATGGTGTTTGCTATGTTTTCGACGTCTGATACAATATGAGTTGAAAGCAATACGATTCTGTCAGTGCCAAGCTTGGAAATAAGATTACGAAAACGCACCCTCTCTTTTGGGTCAAGTCCGGCAGTAGGCTCATCTAAAATTAAAATTTTAGGATTATTAAGCATTGCCTGTGCGATTCCCAGTCTTTGTTTCATACCGCCTGAAAAGGTTTTAATTTTCTTTTTTTTGACATTTGTTAGCGCAACAAGCTCTAATAATTCTTTTGATTTTTCTTTTGCTGTGTATTTTGATAAGCCTTTTAGACTAGCAATATAGCAGAGAAATTCGAAAGCTGTAAACTCAGGATAATAGCCAAAATCTTGTGGGAGGTAACCAAGCGCATCACGATAGTTCTCATTGCTTACATCTATGCCGTTAAATTTAACTTTTCCATCTGTTGGCTTTAACACACCACACAACATACGGATAAGGGTTGTTTTTCCCGCACCGTTAGCACCAAGAAGTCCATAAACACCTTCGGTAAACATAAATGAAATATGGTCAACGGCTATTTTATTTTGATATTGTTTGGTTAAACGGTCAATAATAAGTTCCAATTTAATTCCTCCGTTTTCTTTAACAGTTTAATAATTTGGGATGCAGTAGTGATAAGTAAAAGGGAGAATGAAATCACCCACAAATAGAAAAATTTATCTGCGTAAATTATACAAATGTTTGCAATTATAACACTGTTTATTACGCTGACAAAGACGCTAATGCCACCACAAATATATGTGGTTTCTCTACATTTTAAATAGTTAAGTGTAAAAAGTGACAATACAGTAGTTAGTAAAAACGGGACAAGGATATACACACCAAGTTTTATGATTGCAGTTTGTGTTTGCAAAGACAAAAAAAACAGAATAATACCCAATATAGCAAAGTTAAATACTCCTAAAACACCAAGCCGAGTGAGGATAATATTGGATAAGCTGTGCTTACAACTAAGTTCAAGTTCTTCCATATTAAAAGAGGTGCTTCGAGCTATTTCGGTAATGCTAAGTAGCGATACAAAGGGTAAAACCGATGAAATAAACCACACACCATCAAAAAAGTTACTATCCACCAAAAAAGTTTGGGTAACTAGAATACTAATTAGTATCAGAGAAGAAAATACCCAAACTCGTTTTCTAATATAGCCGACTTGAGAGCATGTGAAATCAAATGAACTTGTTTTTGGAAAATTTAAATTTTGTAAAAAAGCCTTTTTATGTATTGGTGTAGGTGTATCAAAAGCTGATTTTAAGTATTGATTAAGTTTCTTATTCAAGAAAACCCTCCTCTTCCAGTTGTAGTCTTAATTGCTTTATTGCAGAGTTTATCATTCGGTAAATTGCAAATCGTGAAAGCCCCGTAATACCACTGATTTCTGTCATAGACAATTCATTGGCAAAACGAAACAGTACTATTTCTTGCAAATTTTTCGGTAAATTTCCTACAGCTTGTTTTACAGCAAAGTTTCTTTCAATTGTACCAAACACATCTTTAGATGGTATAGTTTCACTAAGTGGCTCTGTGCCTTGCTTTTTATAACTATCAATACAGAGATTTTTAGCAATGGTATAAAGATAGGAAAGTGGCTTTCCATGACTTATATAGGAGTTTTGACCAAAGAATCTCAAGAAGGTTTCCTGTGTCAAATCTTCTGCAAGTTGTACGTTTTGTACTTCAAAATAGCAGTATTTATATATTTTATCATATTGGTCATTGATGTCTAAAGACACATGAAAACCTCCCTTCACTATGTATAACGATTAACCTAGGTGAAATGTGCGGATATAATTAAGATATTTTAAAAAAGCTGTCTGCAAAAAGCAAACAGCTTGATAAATGTTGTATGAAAAATTAAATAGAACTTGTCAGAATGGCTAATGTATTATAAATACAAGACGTATAATGCTAGTATTTAGCTGAAAATAACCACCGGCTCTGCCGGCGAGGATAATAACCTTTAGATACAAGAAACCCTCATTTTGCTAAAATAGATGCAGGTTTATGGCCGCATTTCAAAAGCAAAAGGAGGGTTTGCTGTGAAAGATATACAAATTTTATCACATTCAGAGTGGAGATACCAGTACCATATCGTATTTGTGCCAAACTATCGAAGGAAAATTAATCAATATTTTTTTAAATTTATTGGCAACAGATATTCTGATTTTTTTATCATATCGCAATGCCTTTTACGAACAGCCACCTACCACATACAGAAATATTATCCTTTCACTGCACCTAGCATAATTCCTTTTACAAAATACTTTTGAAGAAATGGATATACAAGCACTATTGGAAGTATAGCGATAATCATAGCAGCCATTTGGATTGATGTAGCTGTCACCTTACTATGTTGGGCAGCAGCCATCATTGAAGCCCTTGATGACATATCAACTTGATTTCTGGTAATAACATCTCGCATTAGAAAAGCCAATGTTCTTAATAACTTATTCGCGGGTGCATAAAAAGCAGTATCGCTCCATGCATTCCACTGACCTACTGCTGCAAACAAACCAATAGTTGCAAGCAATGGTTTTGAAAGGGGAAGAATAATTCGGGTATATATGGTGATTTCACCCGCACCATCAAGTCGAGCTGATTCATACAACTCAAACGGCATTTCTCTAAAAAATGAAATTGCAAGAATACAATAATACACACTAAACATTGTGGGAATTACATATACTAAAAAGTTATTCAATAATCCATAAGATTTTAAGACTAGATAGTATGGAATAAGCCCTCCGCTGAAATACATGCAAATCAGCAAAATAAAATTATAAAACTTTTTAAATAGAAGATTTGGGAAAGCAAGTCCGTATGCTACCATGCAAGTAAACAGTACCGTTAAAACCGTACCTATTATAGTTTTCCCAAATGAAATAAATATTGCATTAATCCATGTAGGATCTCCTAAAAATTGCTTGTAGTTATCAAGTGTGAATTTTCTTGGGAAAAAATATATTCCCCCACTCAAAGCATCTACACCATCATTGAGCGAAATAATAATTACATAATAGAACGGATATAAAGTGACGAGCAGTATAAATGTCATAGTTACAAAAATAACTACATCGACGATTTTGTCCTCTAACGTTCTTTTCATTTTATTTTTAGTCATAAGTTATACTTTCCTCACTTTCAAAATAACGCTGCGCCGGAAACTTTTTTAGAAATGGAGTTTGCACTGATTACTAGAATAAATGATATAACAGATTGAAATAAGCCTACTGCCGTTGCAAAGGAATATCTGCCTTGGCTCAAACCAATTTTATATATGAAAACATCTAAAATTTCTGAACGTGAAATGTTCATTGAATTCCCCAACAACATTGCCTGGTCAAAGTTAGCACTAAATAAACTACCCATGGCAAGTATTAAAAGCACCGATATCGTTCCCTTTATGCAGGGCAGTGTAATATGTAGAATACGACTTATTCTGCCAGCACCGTCAATTTGTGCACTTTCATAGAGTGCTGGGTCTATACCTGAAATTGAAGCAAGATATATAATAGCACACCAACCTGTTTCTTTCCATATTTCACTTGCAACTGCTAGACCATAATAATACTCAGGGTTCATAAGTATTGGAATCGGCTCTTTAGTGATTCCCAAATTTACCAGAACTTCATTAAATACACCGATATTTGTGGAAAAGAATGCAAATAATACACCCGATACAATAATCCACGAAATAAAATGGGGAAGATAGCTTGCAGTCTGAACCAACCGTTTATAAAAGTTGCCTCTCATTTCTGAAATCATAATGGCAAACAGAATAGGCAATGGGAATGAGAATATAAGCTTTAGCACACTTATAACCAAAGTGTTTCTCATTAACGTTCCGAATTTTCTATCGTTTATGAATGCGATAAAGTGCTTTATTCCAACAAACTCACTTGTAAATATTCCTGAAAAACCTGTTTTAATATTATAATCCTTAAAGGAAATGATAATCCCCATCATAGGTATTATACTGAACATTATCAGGAATATTAATCCCATGAAAACAAAGCAATGCAACACAAACTGCTTTTTAAATATTCGCATTGTTTCGCTATTAGTGTTATTCTTCATTATTTTTCACTCCATACGTGTTATTAAACTATAATACTATTTCGCTTTTAAGCACAATAGGTATAGTAATATGAATTTACTATTTAAAACTGACATCTGCATTTTTACAGATGTCAGTCTTAAATAATTTATAACTGCAAATTTAAATACAACCTATAGCCCAAGCTTATTACTTGCATCTTTATAGTTTTTAGACAAGTTTTCATTAACCTCTTTCAGACCACTTTTTTCGGCAGTTACAATCATTGCGTCAAAGATTTTATTAAACTCAACCTCAGATTTTGCAGTACCCAATTTTGCGAAATTTTCAGCCTCAATTGAGGTAAGGTCGTCATACTTAATTTTAATATCTGTGCCTGATTTTGGATAAGCTAGTGTAAGAACATTTGACCAGTTTGCTCTTTTTAGGGTATCGTCAAATATCTTGCGTGTATTTTCGGTTGCGTTAGCATAGAAACCATTACCTATTGTTATGTAATCGTCAGCGGATAATAAGAAATTTAAAGCTTTATAATCATTTTCCACCGTACCTGCGGTAACAGCAGCTGCTCTCCGCTCAAGCACCTTAACATTGCCGTCAGCATCGTAATCCCAGTCGGTTCCTTTAACACCATTTGCCAAAGAAACGCTGTTATCCTTTTGTTTTGCCCAGTTCAGCATCTTAATTGCTGTTTGAGGGTCTTTATTTTTCTTGGTGATAAACATAGCAGCCCAACCAGATACAGGAATTGTTTGTTTCCAATTTTCCATTAGCGGAACCTGTTCATATCTTGCTTCGGGAATGTTTGGCTTAACTTGACCCGTAAAGGTTTGCTCATCATTACCCGCATAGTGTGTAATCATAAATGTTTTGCCCGCTACAACATTTTGGAAAGTTTGTTCATCAGAGGTAAATGTGAAATTCTCAGCAGTTATAAAACCTGCACGGAAAAGCTCGTTAATAGTTTTCATATATTCACGATATTTTGGATCAGAGAAATAATGAATATAATTGCCGTTTTCATCTAACGACATAACAGGGTCAAAACCTACAAGCTGACTAAGTCCACTGTATTCACGAGGGTTAATTGTCAGCGGAACCATATCAGGATATTGTGCCTTTACTTTTGTAAGCAACGATACAAAATCTACTTTATTTTTAATTGCAGGAGAGCCCAGCTTCTCATAAATATCCTGTCGCATATGTAATTGTCCAAAGTTTGGCCCAACATTTTTAGCTTTTTTAATATCTTCAGCTGTGTTGAACTCATTTTTAAGCATATAGAATTGACCGTCCTCAGCTACAAAAGCATTTAATTTCTTTTCAACGTCAGAAACTTTGAAGTCAGGTGTATATTTGTTGATAAGCTCATCTAAAGGCCAACATAGATCTGAAGAGGAAAGGTTGGTCAATTTAGAAGAGCTTGATGCCATAACTAAATCAGGTAAATCTCCGGAGGAAATAAGAAGGTTAAGTTGCTCTGAATCAGTAGCCTTTGTAAGGTCAATTGTGACACCTGTCTGCTCTTGCATCCATTTCCCTGTAATTCCATCATGAACGGTGTCGTAGGGGAGCCATGTGCAATCTGCAAACATTGAGAAAGTAATAGGCTTCGATGGATCGGGAAACTGACTTGTAACGGTTGCTGGATCACCATTGGTTGAGCTGTTGCCCTCATTGGATAAGTTGCTACCTTGATTGGAGTTAGAACAACCTATCATCGAAAAAACCAGAGAAGATGCCAAACATAGAGTAATAATACGCTTTGCTGTTTTCATAAAATAATCTCCTTCTTAAATTTTTTTAGAATCAATCTGTACGATTTCCTACAATTTGCTTGTCGCCATTCGGCAAGCTGAAATTACGCTCAAAACTGTAACTTAAATATAAAAATAATTACTTTGATAAGGATATCATATATAAATCATACAAAAAAGTAAATATACAAATTAAGAAAATATGATAAATTTCGGACAAATTTATTATATTTTACATATTATTCTATAGAATTGTTACGCTATTTAATACTTATTAACAATTAAAATTAGAGAAGTAATATTCTAAAAATTGTAATTTTTTCATATTTTTGTTTGCATTGTAGCATAAAGTTTGTTACTATATAGATAAATTATGGTAGCTATAATAATAACGACTGAAAGGTGGGCGAAAAAGAGCATTTCATGTTTGAATTTTGCAGGACATTGGCGTACTCTAAAGTACACTTTGATGTTTTTCTCGAACAAGCATAATGCTCCACTATATGAATAAACAACACTCCCTTGATGAATTGTGTCCCTACATTAGGGAAGCCGGATTGCAAAGACGCGATTCGTGGAAAGCAAAAAAAAGAAAAATATATGACCATCAGTTTTTGTATTGTTTTGTTGGAACTGCACATGCAATTATCGAAGACGAATATTACGAAATTAAGCAAGGTCATATGGTTGTAATCCCGCCCGATACCCCTCACACATTTTGGGTTGATGATGATATGTCAGGCGAATTATACTGGTTTCATTGTGACTTTTTCTATTTTGAAGACAGAGAATGGCTTTTTGACTTTTATAATACTGCTGAAACTTATGCTACTCTCTTTGCCCTTGAGCTGAAATATCCTGAGCACTTGAGGTGTAATCCAATATTTGAAAATGATTACAGTATCCCGAAACACATTTCCTTTAAGGATACAGACGGAATGGAGTTTTTATTTAGAAGTATTTATAAGGCATATATTAAAAAGGAATTGAATTGGCAAATTTCCACTAAAATATTTTTTTTAGAAATAATGGAACTTATTTTAAGAAGCTCGGATAATCAAAAGCATATAAATCATAGCAATACACATGTTTCAAAAATAATAAATCAATATATCGCTCATAATTATTACAAAAAACTTACAGTAAAAGAGATTTGTAACTATACTGGATTTAATCCAGAATATGCAAGTAAACTCTTTAAAAAAGAGACTGGGATTAAGCTTATAGAATATTTAAACAAATATCGAATAGAAAAATCTAAAAAGTTGCTGCTAGATATTGATTTAAGCATAGCTGACATTGCTGAAATGGTTGGTTTTAATAACGAAAACTATTATTGCAGTGTTACGAAGAAACTAGAGGGGAAGACACCCGCAAAGCTTAGAAGCTACCTGTTAGCAATTTTAGACGAGTCACAATTAAATGAATAACATCAATAAAAATAACCGTCATTGACGGTTATTTTTATTGATGTAAAAAAGATAAATTTACTAAATGATATCTATATTTTATCATTATTATCTAATTTGTGAATTTACATAAAATTGCGATAATGATATAATTGAGTTGTATTTTTATTCCAATAATATGAAATATTTTGGTTTTATTGCCTATCAAATTTTAAAATTAATTTATAAATTTAGAACAAATTACCGCTATATATCAATTATAAACAACGAATATTATATTAAATTGGTAAGCTTTCTATGATTATGAGTATCTAAATAAGTGGATTGGAGTTGGACGTAGTGTATAATATTAAAAATCACGATTGGAGCAACATTAAGGTATTGCAAAGAAACCGTAAAGAGGCGAGGGTGTCCTTTGTGCCGTATGCAACAAAGGCTGATGCCTTTGAATTTCAAGCCGCTAAATCAAGTAGAATTATAAACTTAAATGGTGAATGGTCTTTTAAGTGGTTTAGCTCACCATTACTGATAACAGATGAAGTTATAAAGGAAAAAGGAATATGTAACAATGATTACGATAAAATATCTGTTCCTATGAACTGGCAATTTGCCGGATACGGTAAGTCTGTATATACAGATGAATTTTACCCATTTCCGCTAAATCCTCCCTTTATTCCTCCCCAAAATGAAACAGGTGTATANNTACAAAAAAATCTTTATTGTAACACCTGCAATGCTGCAAAATCTATCCATCAGATTTGAGGGCGTAGAAAGCGGATATAGCTTATACATAAACCCTCAGTTTGTAGGATATTCACAGGGCAGCCGTATGCCTGCTGAATTTGATATTACCCCTTACATTATTGAGGGCGAAAACAATATCTGTGTTGTGGTTTATCAGTATTGTGACGGAACATACCTTGAGGATCAGGATATGTGGTGGTTGGGTGGCATTATTCGTGACGTATATCTTATTGAGAGAAAAAATACATACATTGAAAACTTGATTTTAGATCCTGATTTTGATTTAGATACAAATTCCGGCATTTTAAATATCACCCCCACTGTATTTGGAAACGGAAAGCTTGATATAGAGGTTTTCGATGAGGACAATCGAATTGCTAAAATAAGCAGCCTAAAATCTGATGAAAAAGATACAGTCAAAATTGAGGGGATTACATCATGGAATGCCGAAAATCCAAAGCTATACACTGTTATTGCCAACTTGCAAGACGAGAACAAAATTGTAGAGGTTGTTGCTCAAAAGGTAGGATTTAGAAACATAAATCTAAAAGACGGAACACTGCTTTTAAACGGACAACGAATATTCATGAAAGGCGTAAATCGTCACGAATACAGCTGTTATAGGGGGCGTGCTATTACAAGAGAAGAAACATATTCAGAATTAAAGCTGATAAAAGAAGCTGGAATGAATGCAATCAGAACCTCACATTATCCCAATAATCCATTTTTCTATGAAATTTGCGATGAACTAGGTATTTATGTTATTGATGAATGTGATTCGGAAACGCATGGTTTTGAAATTGTCGGTGTGCCAACAAGACTTTGCGATGATATTGACTGGCAGGACGCATACCTTGACAGGGCGCATCGTATGGTATCTCGTGACCGCAATCATGCTTGTATTATCATATGGTCTCTGGGAAATGAATCCTCATATGGTGTGAATTTCAAGGCGATGTATGACTATATTAAATCTAGCGAACCAACACGACCTGTCCACTATGAGGGTGACAATAAATGTTGCTGTGTAGATGTTAGCAGTTCAATGTATTCAACAGTCGGTATGTTAAAGGAACTTGATACTAATGTTTCCCCTAAGCGTCCCCACATTCTATGTGAGTTTGCACATGCTATGGGTAACGGTCCTGGAAGTTTGAAAGAATATTTTGAGGTATGTGAAAACTCGCAACGTATTCAAGGCCTTTTCGTATGGGAATTTAAGGATCATGGAATTTATCATAAACGCGCAGACGGAAGTATAGAATACAAATACGGTGGCGAGTTCGGGGAAAAGTATCATAACGGCAATTTCTGTATGGATGGACTTGTTATGTCAGATGGAACACCAACACCCGGATTTTATGAATACGCTAAGGTAATTGAAAATGTTCATATATTATCCTTTGATAAGAAGAATATGAGTGTGGATATAAAAAACAGGTGGGACTTTAAATCGCTAAAAAATGTTAATATGGAATGTTCAGTTAAAAAAGATGGCATTTTAACAGAGAAGTATTTAATCGAGATTCCCGATATTTTACCGCATGAGATTAAAACAGTATCCCTTAACAAACATTTTAATGAATTTGTGGAAAATGCACTCATAACTATAGATGTAGAATTTATTCTAAATGAAGATACAAAATGGTGCAAAAAAGGATATGTCGTAGGAAAATCAAATCTCGTGCTAAAAGAATATACCCCATGTGTTATTTCAGGTCTGTCTCCTGTTTGTGCAGAGTTTATCAATAATAAAATAATTGTAACAGGAGATTGCTTCAGTTTCACAATTTCTCTTATTGATGGAAGAATTCATGATTACAAATATAATGAAAAACTGTTAATTCAAAAGGGTCCTGTCCTTAACTATTTTAGAGCATTTATTGACAATGACAAGAAAAATGAAGACGATTGGAAAGAACGTCATCTCCACGCAATGCATATGACCATTGAGACTGCCAATATACAAAAAAGAGATAATTGTACTGAGGTTATTCTAAAAGGCGTATTTGCTCCTGGAGCAAAAAACTGGAAAACCAATGTCATAATTACATATTTTATCACTGATAAGGGGTATGTTGCAATTAATTTAAAAGGTGAATTTGAGGGAGATTTTGGGGGTGGTTATTATGACGAGCTTCCAAAAATCGGAACAAAGTCACAGTTGCCCATTGAATTTGAAAATGTCACCTATTGTGGACAAGGCTTAAATGAGTGCTACTGTGACAGCCGTGAGAATACTTCGAAATCAATTTACAGCTTAAATTATAGGGATTTAGAGGTAAGATATGAATTTCCGCAGGATAATGGCAATCGCACTGGTGTAAACTGGGCGATACTCTCAAACAGTGAAAATCAAGGCATTGCAATAGGCTCTTTATCTCCAAAGGATTTCAGTGCAAGAGATGTTGAGGATGAAGACCTTTATAATTCCTCCCACTATTGTGACATTCCACGAAAAAATTATATTGTTCTTAACTATGATATGATAAATTCCGNNTTGCCTATAGAGCACATACAATTCCTTTTAGCTTTGATGTTTCAATCGTCCCACTAAACGAAGAAAACCTTATTTCAAATGGTTTTAAAACCTTGGATTATTTAAGCACACTTAAAATAAAGGAGAATAGATATGAGCTATACTGAAAAATTTAGCAATAGAATAAAGGATATTCTTTCAGATGAGCAGTGGTTGGTTGCAGAAGAATTTTATGACCCACAAGAAAATCTGGCTTATGAAACTATTTTTGGACTTGCAAGCGGAAGTATGGGAAACCGTGCCTCTCACGAGGAGGGGGATATAAGAAAGACATTGCCGGCAAACTATATCCATGGTGTTTTTGACCGCTCAGAGGCTCTTCAACGTGAACTTTGCAATACACCCGACTGGGCAAAATTAAAAATGTATTTTGAGTGTGACCCAATAGGAATTGAAAGCGGTAAGGAAGTAGACGAATATATACGTCTACTTGACATGAAACAGGGATTTGTAGTCAAGCATTATATTTCTACTGCACATGACGGTAGAAAAACACAGGTCGAAATTATTAAATTTCTTAGTAGGAAAAGTCCTCGTTGCGGTGGATTTAAGGTATATGTTACCCCCATCAACTATGAGGGTATATTAGAATTTGAAAATATAATCGATGCAACAGTTACAAATTTCATTGATTTTCCACGATTTAGGGTAAAACATCTTGATACAAAAGAAATATCACCATTTAAAGACTTTGGCTGTTACGTTGAAAGCGAAACTAGGGATTTTAAGCTTCCTATAGGTACAGGGACATCCGTTAAGATTTTAGATGAAAACGGCAATGATATTCTTAAAAGCAGGTCATTTAGAAAATTTGGAGAGGTCGCCTGCGAGTTTTTAGATGTAAACGTAAAGATGGGGCAAGCAATAATTATTGAGAAATATGCAAATGTCTGCACGGGCAGAGNNAGATTTCTCAAATGTTAAAGAACAGGTTTTACAAGAGCTAAAGAAATTTGTAAATAAGGGTTTTGATGAAGAGCTTAAAGAGCATATAAACGAATATAAAAAACTTTGGGATATAGCAGATATAAAGCTAAATGGAGATGATAAGCTTCAAAAGGCATTGAGATTTAACATCTTTCACCTAATGAGCACCCCAAACCCATATGACAATAGGACCAATGTGGGTGCAAAGCTAATTCACGGTGAGGAATACGGCGGACACGCTTTTTGGGATACTGAGCTTTTTATCCTTCCTTTTTTTAACTATGTCTTTCCTAAAGTAGCAAAAAATCTTGTTGAATACAGATATCTTCTTTTGGATAAAGCAAGAGAAAATGCAAAACAAAATGGTTATAGCGGAGCGAAATACCCCTGGGAATCTGCCGATACAGGTGATGAAGAATGTCCTTCATGGACAATTGAGCCTGATGGCTCATGTTATCCCTGTCACGTTGCAGAGTATGAACATCATGTAAGCGCTGCTGTTGCATATGGTGCGTTTAAATATGTATCTATAACAGGCGACAAAGACTTTTTTGACAATAAAGGTATCGAAATATTTTGCGAAACAGCCAGATTTTGGGTTTCTCGACTACAGTATAATCAAGAGCATGACTATTATGAAATTCATAAAGTAACTGGTCCCGATGAATGGCACGAACCTGTAAACAACAATGCATATACAAATCATCTAGCCAAGTGGAATATTTTAAAGGCAGTTGAGTTGTTAAAAGAATATAAGATTTCAAAACCCGATGTGTATTTTAAAATTACACAAAAAATATCTCTCTTAGAGGATGAGCTTATTAACTGGGAAGAAAGAGCAAATAAGATTTATATAGCTTCGCAAACAGGGTTAATTGAACAATTTGACGGCTACTTTAAGCTAAAGGATGCCACAATAGACAAGTGGGATGAAAAAGGTATGCCATTACTTCCTGAATCCTTAAAAGGGTTGCGTGGTAATGAGAGGTGTATACTGAAACAGGCTGATGTTGTTATGCTTATGTTTCTTATGGAGCACGAATATGATTTGGAGACCCAAAGAATTAATTTTGATTATTACGAAAAAAGGACACTACATCGTTCCTCACTTTCTCCTAGCATACACTGCTTAATGGGATTAAGGGTAGACGACAGTCAACGAGCTTATTCATATTTAGAACGCTCAGCATATGTTGATATTACAAATAACCAAAGAAACACCCGCGAGGGCATCCATGCTGCATCAGCAGGCGGTACATGGCAATGTATTACGTTAGGCTATTGTGGAATGTCAATAAGCAAGGAGAATGTGTTAACCTTTAATCCCCATCTTCCACAAAGATGGAACGACGTAAGTTTTAGCATCGTCTGGAAAGGTGATGTTTTAAGAATACATGTCAGCCATAGTGGCGTTAGTGTAACATCTCAAAACAAAACCCATGGGTTAGAATACATTGTAAAGGGCAAGCTACATAAATTGCAGTAGGAGGATACTTGTGTTAAAGTGTGTAATATTTGATTTGGACGGAGTTTTGGTTTCGACCGATGAATACCATTATCTGGCATGGAAAGAGCTTGCAAAAGAGCTTGAAATACCATTTAACAGGCAAGACAACATGCGCCAAAGAGGGGTGAGTCGAATGGAATCACTTGAGGTGATCCTTGAAAAAAGCCATAAAAGCTATTCTGATTTACAAAAGCTTGAATTGGCAACTCAAAAGAATAATTTATATGTTCAGTCGCTAAAAGAAAATTTGGATGGTTCGTGTATTTTGGACGGCGTACTGGATACTCTTACATATTTAAAAGAGAAAGAAATTATTATTGCAGTTGGATCATCAAGCAAAAATGCTGAATTTATTCTTCAAAAAACCCAGCTTTCAACCCTTATGGATTATGTTGTAAGCGGAAATGATATAGTCAATTCCAAGCCCCACCCCGAGGTTTTTCTAAAGGCTGCCAAAAAAGCAGGTGTTTTACCTCGTGAGTGCCTTGTTGTAGAGGATGCGCAAACTGGTGTTGAGGCAGGCAAAGCAGCTAACATGAAGGTTTTAGCTGTTGGTGTTGCACAAGATAGTCAAATTGCGGATTTCAGGGCGATATCACTTTCTAAAAGTTCTTTTTTATGGGATAGTATAATAACAGGTTTTTAGTAAAAATACATGCTTTGGGTGCAATTCACTCACAGCATGTATTTGATAAATTGAAAAATATATTATAGTGGTAGCTTTTGAGTATATCAGAAAGCAAACTCTTATAATATAATCTAAGGGGAGCATCATTATAAAAATTATAACTTCAAGACTTGCAGACCTGTCGCTGTTGTTTATTGCAATTATTTGGGGGTCGGGATTTATCGCAACTCAATATGCAATAGAATCACAAATGAGCACATCACTTATTATGGTTTTGCGATTTTTCATTGCGGCAATTGCCCTTTTGGCTATATTTTTTAAGGATATCATCAAGTCTAATAAGAATGAAATTTTTCACGGCAGTATCGCCGGGATATTTTTGTTTATTGCGTTTTACAGTCAAACCTTGGGACAGGCTTATACTACTGTTTCAAACAGTGCTTTCTTAACTTCAACAAATGTTGTAATGGTTCCATTTATTGTCTGGATTGCTACTAAAAAGTGCCCAGAAACTAAGTCCTTTATCTTGACTGTCACCACCTTAATAGGTATTGCTATTTTGACCCTCTCATTAAGCGGTGATGGGTTAAGCTTTGGATTTGGAGATATCATTATTCTTATCAGTGCATTTTGCTTTGCTCTACATATTTCATATTTAGGAGTTAACTGTCGAAATCTTAATTCGAGGCGTATCACATTTTGGCAGATTACAGTTGCCGCTATTATTTCCCTTTTTGTTTTGCTATTGTTTGATGTTAAAAACATTACAGCCTCTCAAATATCAAAAGGTATTCTTCCTGTAATTTTCTTAGGAATATTCTCTACATGCTTATGCTACCTTATTCAAACTAAGGCTCAAACCTATACATCTCCAGTAAAAGCAGGGGCTATTTTATCAACCGAAGGGCTTTTTGGTAGTCTGTTTTCAGTTTTACTGGGCCTTGAAATGATTACAACAAATCTTGTAATAGGTGGTGTTGTCATCATGTCTTCGGTTGTTTTAATGGAGATTGATATAAGAGCTTTAATAAAGCGAAATCATTGATATTTATAGAAAACACAAAAAACACCCATAAACGAAATTGAAATAGCCAAGAAAATAATACTCGATTATCAAAGATGAGTAAAAATTGAATTTTAATGAGTACAAGAAAAAACATTTGCAGATGACCTCAAGCTGTATGCTGAGTTTAAAGCATTAGAGCCTAAATATAAAATGATAAAGCAAGTAATTTTGGCATGGAAAAATCAACATATAACTCAAAAGTAACTTGCGGAAAAAATCGGAATAGCCCAGAGCAATATCGGCAGACTTGAAAGCAGAAACTACAAACCTTCTTTGTAGTTCTTGCAAAAGATTGCAATCGAAGATTAGCATCAACCACTACTTCAAATATGTCAGCAAAAAGTGCCTGATTTTGTTATTGTAGCAGGCAGCACCCTAATTGATATAATTGGGGGCTAAAGGTTTATTTTTTTAGTGCAAGCATACCGGCACAAACTAAAAATACTATAAATTCTGTAACGGTCATTGTTATCCAAATTCCGGTTAATCCAAATAATGAAGACAAGATAAAAGTTGTTGGTATGATGATAATAAATCCCCTAAGGAGCGAAATGATAAATGAATTTTTGGGTTTATCGATAGCACTATAGTAGGTTGCGCTTAAAATGTTAATTCCAATAAAAGCAAAGGCAGTGAAGTAAATGCGAAGTCCGTTTGTTGCAATTTCGGTAAGCTGTAAATTTGTATCTTTATTAAAAAGCCCAACAATCGGCTCTGCGAAAATAAAAGATACAATATATACTGAGATTGCAATGAACAGGGCAGTAACAAAGCCATATTTCAAGACCTTTTTTATTTCCACACGATTGTTCACACTGTAGCAACGGCTGATAATAGGCTGTATTCCCTGTGCAATACCTGTAAATACCGATATCACAACAAGCGCAATGTTTGCAATAATACCAAAAGCGGCAACCCCGATATTACCGGAAATCTTTAATATTAAGATATTAAACACAATCATAACAATGCCAAACGAAAACTCATTTATCAATGCAGAAACTCCAAGAGAGGAAATGTCTATTAAGGTTTTAATTTGCAGCTTTTGCTTTTTAAATTTGAATGTATTTTGCTTTTTTATAAAATGAGTTGATAGTATGATTAAACTGACAACAGGAGCAATTCCAGTTGCCAGTGCAGCACCGAACATTCCCATTTTAAAAGGAAAAATAAACAAATAATCCAATATGATGTTTGAAAAGCTTCCCACTAGCATTGCCATCATAGCTAATTTCGGATTGCCATCGTTGCGGATAAAGCAAATAACGACCTCGTTTAACGAGAACATTGGGGTGAAAATAAGTATAATTTTCAAGTAAATACTTGCGTTTTGCAGGGTAGAGGCATTGGCACCCAGAATAGTGGCAAGTTGCTCTGAAAAAAACAACCCTATGGGTAAAAATAGGCAGGATAAGAGTACAACGTAAAAAATAGATTGAGTAAAGGTCGTAGATGATTTTGAGAGAACAAAACGTGTTGCGCCACCCATACCAATCATCAGACCTATTCCATGAATGAAGCTGTAGACAGGAATAACAAGGTTTAGGGCAGTTAATCCATCTGCCCCAACTCCACGCGCAATAAAAAATGTATCCGCAAGAATATAACAAGATAGACCAATCATGCCTATAATATTGAGCGAAACAGATTTAATAAAGGTTTTTTTGATGCTAGTTTCTTTCATAAATCCTCCTAAAAAATAAAAAATCACCCGACTTTCATACCTTCAAAGGCCTAATGGTATGAAATCCGAATGCTTATAAGTTATCTCTGCCCGGCGGCAAAGAATAAAGGTTTATTTAATTTTATTACATTGTAGCAGAAATCATTGTAAAAGTCAATTTTAAGAAAGAAATATTGAAGCTGTGATATGAAAGACCTATTGATATCAAAAGATATCATATACTGCCGAGGGCAGAGAAACCAAACTTGTCGATAAAAATTGTAAAGATAATTTATAAGTGACTACATTAACAATACATATACTAGTAAAAGTCGGGTACTTTAAGTACCTGACTTTATCAATTTTTATATTCTTTTATTGCGTTAAACTTAACAATAAGTTTAACACGAACTACGCCTTTTCGCCATTTTTGACTGCTTCTACAAGTTCCCTTAAATCACTAACTGTAGTGAGTGTAGCACATTTGTGTCTAAATGCCGCAGCACCATTTGAACCTTTGATATACCATGCGGCGTGCTTTCTAGCCTCACGCATACCCATTTTCTCGCCTTTGTACAAAACAATCAGCTCGATATGCTTAAGCATAACCTCTAATCGTTCTTCAATGGTGGGTTCGGGCAACAATATTCCGGTTTCAAGGTAGGTTTTTATTTCATTGAAAATCCAAGGTCTGCCATAGGTTGCTTGTCCAATCATAACAAGGTCGCAACCGGTATAATCATACATTTGTTTTGCTTCAACCGCAGAGGTGATGCCACCGTTTCCGATAACAGGAATAGAAACAGCATCTTTGACTTCCTTAATAATGTCAATGTCAACAGGAAAACGATACATTTGCTTTCTCGTTCTGCCATGCACAGTAATTGCAGCTGCACCCGCGTCCTGCATCAATTTTGCAAACTCTACTGCGTTTACATTTTCATCGTCCCAACCCTTGCGAATTTTCACGGTGATAGGGGTATCTGTTACAGCAGTCATTGCCTTTATAATGTCATACGCAAGTTCAGGTGTTTTCATCAATGCAGAGCCACACCCGTTTCCTGCAACCTTTGGAACAGGACAACCCATATTAACATCGATAATTTGCGGATTATATTCTGTTGCAATTATCGTAGCCTTTGCCATAAAATCTTTATCATCACCAAAAAGCTGTACTGCCATTGGCTGCTCATATTCGTTGACTGATAACAACTGGTGGGTTTTTTTATCTGAATAGCATAAACCCTTGGAGCTTGCCATCTCACCCACGAGATAGGCTGCACCATGCTGTTTGCAAATTTCTCTGTAAGCTCTGTCGGCTACTGAAGCCATAGGTGCAAGTGCTGCTGTTTGCTTGATTAAAACGTCGCCAATTTTCATATTTTTCAAAGAGGATAACCCTGCCTTTTCTTGATATCATTTTCCCTTTGTGGTATACTAAAGTAATACGCACACAGGAAAGTTATAATTATAATAGCTACAAAGTAACCATTATATTATAACAATCCTGCTAATGATAAGTCAACAAATTTAGGATAGAATTGAGGTCTTGAGCTTGAAACTACTTGCGATTGACGGTAACAGCATTTTAAACCGAGCTTTTTATGGAGTACGTCCACTAACCACAAAAGACGGAACCTATACAAATGCAATTTTCGGTTTTTTGAATATGCTAATGAAACTTGAGAAGGATACATCTCCTGATGCAGTGGCAATTGCATTTGACGTTTCTAAAAAAACCTTTAGAAATGACCAATTTGCAGATTATAAGGCAAACCGAAAGGGTATGCCCGATGAGCTTAGAATGCAACTTCCACTTGTTAAGGAAATTTTATTATACATGGGCTATAGAATTGCAACTGCCGAAGGGTATGAGGGTGATGATGTTCTAGGAACATTGGCACAAGCTTGCTGTAATAGCGGACATTCCTGTGTAGTTGCTACCGGAGATAGGGATTGCTTGCAACTTGTAACTGATTGTGTCACAGTATCCCTTGCAAAAACTGCAGGAAATATTATCTACACCAGAGAAAAAGTATTAGAGGACTATGGCATGGAGCCACTTCAAATTATTGACTTGAAAGCCCTGATGGGAGATTCCTCTGATAATATTCCAGGTGTAAAGGGTGTTGGCGAAAAGACAGCGCTAAACCTAATTCAAAAAAATCATAATATTGAAAAAATATATGAGGATATTGAGGCAATTGAGGCTACCCCTCGTGTGAAGAAACTGCTTTTTGAGAGCAAGGATATGGCTTTTTTAAGTAAAAAGCTTGCAACAATATGCCTTGAAGTTCCAATTAATACTGAAATAACTGACTATGTTCGTGGTGAAACTGACGAGCAAAAACTAGCTGAGATTTTAACAAGACTTGAAATGTATAGCTTTTTTGACAAGCTGAATGTTAAAATGTCTGCTGGTAACGCAGTAGAAAACCAAGATATTAAAGCAAAAAAAATTAACTGTGAGGTTGTTACTGCCGACGAGGCACACGCAGTTGGCCTTATTGGAACGCCTACTGTTTCTGTCATAATGAAAGAGGACAGCCTCCATTTAAACGTTGGTGATACCATTTATAATGTCACAGCTGACAGGCGAGATGAAATGCTGAAACATCTTTTTGAAAATAAAATTCCGATTAACACCTTTATGGCAAAACCAATCTATAAGCTTGCAAAAGATTGGGGCTATGAGGACATTGTCATCAAGTTTGATGCGGAATTAGCGGCTTATCTGCTAAACCCAAGTTCAAAGGGTTATGATTTGCCTACCCTTACAAACCGCCACTTGAATTCATTGCAATTTGACGTGGCAGAGGAATTTGCTGATATAGCGGCACTGCCATATCTATGCGAGCAATTAAATGAAGAACTAATCACAGAGGGAATGAAACCTCTTTATGACACAATAGAACTTCCATTATGCGAAGTGCTAGCCGATATGGAGCATGAGGGGTTTGCAATTGACAAGCTAGGCGTTGAGAAGTTCGGAAAACAACTGGAAACTGATATTGAGCTTACTAAGGAGCAGGTTTTTAAGCTTGTTGGCGAGGAATTTAATATCAACTCGACTAAGGAATTAGGGGTTATTCTATTTGAAAAGCTTGGACTTCCAGCAGGCAAGAAGACAAAAACAGGCTACTCAACCAATGTGGATGTGCTAGAAAGTTTAATGGATAAGCATGAAGTAATACCACAAATTATGGAGTATCGCAAGCTTGCAAAGCTATATTCCACCTATGTGGTAGGCCTACTGAAAGTGATATCCTCTGACGGTAGGGTTCATTCAACTTTTAACCAGACAGAAACACGCACAGGTCGTATCAGCTCAACCGAGCCAAACGTTCAAAATATTCCTATTAGAACAAAACTAGGGAGTGAAATTCGTAAATTCTTTGTTGCTCGTGAGGGCTACACCTTAATTGATGCCGACTATTCACAGATTGAGCTTAGAATTTTAGCCCATATTTCTGCTGACACAGCTATGATAAAGGCATTCAAAGACAAGGTTGATATCCATGCAATTACTGCCTCGCAGGTGTTTAACCACCCACTTGAAACCTTGCCAAGCGAACTTAGAAGCAGGGCAAAGGCAATCAACTTTGGTATCGTTTATGGCATTAGTGCATACTCGCTTTCACAGGATATCAATGTGCCAATGCACGAGGCTAAGGAATATATCGCAGCATATCTGCGTAACTACGGTGGTGTAGCAGAATATATGCACAATGTTGTAGAGCAAGCAAGGGCAGATGGCTTTGTAAAAACAATCTATGGCAGAAAACGTGACCTTGCAGATATCAATGCGACCAATAAAATGGTAAAAGCCTTTGCAGAGCGGGTTGCACTCAATACTCCGGTGCAGGGCACAGCAGCCGATATTATTAAGCTTGCAATGATAAAAGTCTATCACCGAATTAAAAAAGAAGACCTTGATGCAAGACTTATTTTACAAGTACACGATGAATTGATTGTCGAGGCACCAGTAATGCAAGCCGACAGAGTAAAAATTATTTTAAAAGAGGAAATGGAAAACGCTGCAAAGCTAACTGTTCCTCTTGTTGCTGATATTAGTATCGGCAAGGATTGGTACTCGGCAAAGGGATAATGATTTTAAGTATTAAGGAAGTGTAGCATTATGCTGCTTATAGATAATATGACGTTAGAGGACGTTAGCGGTGTAACCATTGTAGAGGAAGAATGTTTTTCACAGCCATGGAGTTATCAAGCCTTTTTGTCAGAGCTTGAAAATGACAAGGCAGTGACCTATATCGCAATAGAGGATTATGAAATAGTTGGATTTATCAATGCACATTTTGTGTTAAATGAAGGATATATCAACAACATTGCAGTAACACTTACCCACAGACGTAAGCATACTGCCGATATGCTCATAGAAAAGCTTGTGAGTTTAGCGATAGATAAAAAACTTGCGTTTTTAACCCTTGAGGTAAGACAATCTAATGAAGCTGCGATTAATCTTTATAAAAAGCATGGATTTTTAGAGGTAGGCATACGCAAGGATTTTTATGACCAACCCAAAGAGGACGCAATATTAATGACACGCAAATTCGATATATAAGGACTGATTAAATGAAAATTCTTGCAATAGAAAGCTCTTGTGATGAAACAGCAGTTGCGATAGTAGAGGACGGAACCAAAATGCACTCTAATATCATAGCAACCCAAATTGCAGAGCATCGACTTTATGGTGGAGTAGTGCCCGAGATTGCCTCTCGCCGTCACTGCGAAAACATTGTAGGTGTAACAGATGAGGCACTAAGGGCTGCGAAAATGACACTTGACGATATTGATGCAATCGCAGTTACTTATGCGCCGGGGTTGATTGGTGCTTTGCTGGTCGGCGTAAATTTCGCCAAGGGATTATCACTCTCGACAGGGAAACCGCTCATTCCAGTTCATCATATACGTTCCCACATTGCAGCAAATTATCTTGAATACAAAGAGTTGAAACCACCATTTTTATGCCTCGTAGTATCGGGCGGACATACCCATATTATCGAGGTAAAGAGCCATACCGAGTTTAAAGTAATTGGCAGAACCCGTGATGATGCGGCGGGTGAGGCTTTTGATAAAGCAGCTCGTGCAATGGGTTATCCATATCCGGGCGGTATTGAAATTGATAAGGCAGCAGTGTTAGGTAATCCCCTAGCATATAAACTTCCACGCCCTCGTGTTGAGGGTAGCGAATATGATATGAGCTTTTCAGGGTTAAAAACAGCAGTTTTAAACCTTTTACACAACTCGGAGCAAAAGGGGATAGAGGTAAATAAAGTTGACCTTAGCGCAAGTTTTCAGCTTGCGGTCTGTGATATCTTATCTGACAAGCTGATGCTTGCCGCAAAAAACTTTGGATATACTAATATAGTGGTTGCAGGTGGTGTCTGTGCAAATAGTGGCATTAGAAAACGTCTTAGCGATGAGTGTGCAAAGCGAGGATATAAGCTTTATCTCCCACCCCTAAAGTATTGCGGAGATAATGCTGCAATGGTAGGAAGCCAAGCTTATTTTGAGTATTTATCTGGAAATATTGCATCCCTTGACTTAAATGCAATTTCGACACTTCCGATAGGGTAATGTTACCATATTTTATTGACAAATAATTAACAAATTAGTAATATTAATTGTATTTTTTGCCTTGACATCTTTACAAACAAACAATATAATAGTATTTGAGGAAACTTGTTTTTCTCATAATTTAGTTTATCGTTTTGGGGAAAATTGAGAATAATTTCAGTTTTTTGTCGATAAAATAGATGAAGATTTTTTAAATACGAAAGGAGCAAATTACACATGTTAACTAACAACAAAAACGTAATCACATGGGTTGACGAAATGGTTGCACTTTGTAAACCTGATGAAGTGGTTTGGATTGATGGTTCTGCTGAGCAACTTGATGCGCTAAGAGCTCAATCTGTTGCTATTGGCGAATTAGAAAAATTAAATGAGGACAAGCTACCTGGATGTTATTTACACAGAACTTTAGAGAATGACGTTGCTCGTGTTGAGTCACGTACGTTTATATGCTCAAGAAATAAAGAAGATGCTGGACCAACTAATAACTGGTGCGATCCAAACGAAATGTATGACAAACTAACCCCAATGTATGACGGTGTTATGAAGGGGCGTACAATGTACGTTATTCCTTATTCAATGGGACCAATCGGTTCTCCATTGGCAAAGGTTGGCGTTGAGCTTTCAGATTCAATCTATGTTGTTTTGAATATGGACATCATGACTCGTATGGGCAAAGCTGCATTTGAAAACTTAGGCGAAACTTCTAACGATTTCGTTCGTGGTCTTCATTCAAAAGCAGACGTTAACCCTGATAATCGTTATATCGTTCATTTTCCAGAAGATAACACTATCTGGTCAATTAACTCAGCTTACGGTGGTAACGTTTTACTTGGTAAAAAGTGTTTTGCACTTCGTATTGCTTCATATCAAGGTAAAAATGAGGGCTGGATGGCAGAGCATATGCTTGTTTTGGGTATCGAGAAACCAAACGGCGATATTAAATATATATCCGCTGCATTCCCATCAGCTTGTGGTAAAACTAACCTAGCAATGCTTGTTCCTCCTGATGTTTATTCACAAGACGGATACAAAGTATGGTGCGTAGGTGATGATATTGCTTGGCTAAAACCAGGCGAAGACGGCAGACTATATGCAATCAACCCTGAAAATGGATTCTTTGGTGTTGCTCCTGGAACAAACCTAAAATCCAACCCAAATGCGTTGATTTCAACTTATAAAAATACAATTTTCACAAACGTTGTTCATAACAAAGAAGATAACACAGTTTGGTGGGAAGGTCTTGACAAAAATCCACCAGAGAATGCTATCGACTGGTTAGGCAAAGAGTGGAACGGAAAAACTTCTGCTACAAAGGGTGCTCATCCAAACAGCCGTTTCACAGCTCCTGCTGTAAACTGCCCATGCATTAGCTCTGAGTTTAATAATCCTAAAGGCGTTCCAATTTCAGCAATGATTTTTGGCGGACGCAGAGCAAAAACTGCTCCACTAGTTTACCAATCATTTGACTGGGCACATGGTGTATTTGTTGGTTCAACAATGGCTTCAGAGACAACTGCTGCTGCAACTGGTGCAGTTGGTGTTGTTCGTCGTGATCCAATGGCTATGCTTCCATTCTGTGGCTACCATATGGGCGATTACTTTGCACATTGGCTAGAAATAGGCAAAAAATTGGGCGACAAAGCACCTAAGATTTTTAACGTTAACTGGTTCAGACTTGATGATGAAGGCAACTTTATCTGGCCTGGATTTGGTGNNACCGTTGCGACGGTGTTGCTGATGCAGTTGAAACTCCAATCGGTTACGAGCCAAAACCTGAAGATATCAATATCGAAGGTCTTGACATCGACGTTGAAACTGTAAGAGAACTATTAAATGTTGATCTTGATCTTTGGAGAGAAGAAGCAAAAGGAATTCATGAATTCTATAATACTTTTGGAGACAGACTTCCAAAAGAACTTGCAGACCAACTTGCTGCACTAGAAAAAAGACTTGGCTAATCCAATATTTCAATAATATTAAACCCCCTCTGGTTTTCCAGAGGGGGTTTTTGCGTCTTGTCCACTTTATGAAAATGTGATATGATAAAGGAACATATAAAGATTATAAATAATAGGAGGATGATATGTTCTTTCATGCTACACAAACTCCAAATATTGAAATTTTAATACCCCACATATCAAATCACGGAAAGCCATTGATATACTTTTCTACAAAAAGAGAAAACACCTTAGTGTATCTTAGTAACGCTGTTGAAAAGCATTGTAAACAAGTGAAATTTGAATATGCTGGCATATACAAAAAGTGGGCAAGCTACGGTTCTACTCAAAAAGGAATTTTACAACTAGATGAATATTATCCTAATGCAACAATTGATACATACAAAGGAAATTTAGGATATATTTATTCTACTGAAAATCTTAATAATTATAAAAGTCAGAAAGATATACCCTATGCAATAATCACAGAATGCTCTGCTCCTGTTTTAAATTGTGAATATATACCAGATGCCTATCAAGCTATTATGTATGCAGTTGAAAATGGTGATATTGTTTTACGGAGGTATGAGGAAAACAGTGAAGAAAGATTAAAATGGATTAGAAAAACAATAAGCTCTGAATATGAACAATCAGTTGGTCATCCAGATTATAGAGAGTTTTTAAAATCAAAATTTGATTTTTTGTTACCTTAGATTATGAGTAGTAACCCGTAGGGGCGAACTGTGTTCGTCCGAGGAATGGTCAAAGACCGTTCCTTGTAATAATATCAACACAAACCTCCCTCCTGAAAAACTAGAGGGAGGTTTGTGTTGATTATTTAGTCCAATCAATCATATCCATATGTTTGAACTTCTTAGTGATATAACTGGCATTTTCCTTTGCCTCTTTTAGTGAACTGGCAGGTGAGGAAATAACCCTACCGTCGCTTGAACTCCAGCTATTACCGTGTTCATCATCTTCATATATGCAAATTAACACTTGATTAAACTTAGTGTCAGCTGTAATTGTTCCCATTGCCCTATACTCACCGTCGTATTTATAATGGAGGGTATCCCAACCACGTTTTAAATTGAAAGAGGTCAACTTATAGTTTTCATCATTTGTTAAATCCCAACTACCAACCTTTATTTCCCCTAAAAAGCTATCATCGGTGAATAGGAAATCATAATAAGTGCCCTTAATTGTCATTGTAGTTTTTTTCATATCGTCGCTTTGCCCCATATGATACTCTACGCAATCTAGTGTTTTGTCTATCTTTCGTGCAATTGGAATGATACACACTAATACAAAGCCTACGAACAAAATAACTGCACTTGTTATTATCAGCTTTTTATAGCTCACAAGCAATCACTCCTTTTTAAAACAATAACACAAAATAAATTAAAATGCAAATATTACCAATTAATATTAAGTGTTAATATTTTATATAGTATAACATTACAATTTATTAACATTTAATGAACATTATTAACTGAATGTAAACAAAAGCCCCTATAGGCTTTTCAAAATGGTATAATGTATTATCAACTAAATATTTAGGAGGCGATTACATGTTAAAAAGTATGACGGGTTATGGTCGCAGTCAGCAAACGATTGACGGGCGAGATATTCTAGTCGAAATAAAGTCTGTAAACCATAGATATTTTGAGTTTAACGCAAGAACTCCAAGGGCTTATGGATATATCGAGGATAAAATAAAATCGCTTATAACCAAAAATGTTTCTAGGGGAAAGCTTGATGTAAATGTGAGTATATATACAGTTGAGGGCAAAGACGCACAGGTTTTAGTAAATCTTGAGCTTGCTCGTGGATATGTAAACGCTCTGCGAACAGTCAAAGATGAGCTTGGCTTAACTGACAATCTATCCTTAACATCAATATCACGTTTTACAGATATTTTTAATGTTAGCAAAACAGTTGAGGATGAAGAAGTAATCTGGAATGAAGTGAAGAAGGTTACTGAGGATGCACTGTCAAAGTTTATTGAGATGAGAACAATCGAAGGAGAGCGTATGCTTGCTGACGTTCAATCACGTCTTCTAACCATTGAGGGTTTGGTGACGACCATTGAGGGGTTATCTCCAAAATCAGTTGGTGATTATAAAGAACGTCTATTAACTAAACTACAAGAAGTGCTTGACGGTAAAAACATTGATGAGGCAAGGGTATTAACTGAAGTTGCGCTGTTTGCTGAAAAGATTGCAGTTGATGAAGAAACTGTAAGACTAAGAAGCCACTTGAAACAGTTTAACTCGCTTATTTTATCAAAAGAGCCGGTTGGAAGAAAACTTGACTTCTTGGTTCAAGAGGTTAATCGTGAGGTCAATACGATTGGTTCAAAATGCCAAGATATCGCTGTTACAGGAATTGTCGTTGAGTTAAAATCTGAGATTGAAAAAATTAGAGAGCAAATTCAAAATATAGAATAAGTGTGGAGGTTTGCATGAAGCTAATCAATATAGGTTTTGGAAATATGGTTTCCGCATCAAAGCTTATAGCTATTGTTAGTCCAGAGTCTGCCCCAATTAAGCGTATTATTCAAGATGCAAGGGATAAGGGGTGTTTAATTGACGCAACCTATGGCAGACGGACTAGGGCTGTAATCGTGATGGATTCAGACCATGTTATCCTATCTGCAATCCAGCCCGAAACAATTGCAAATAGGATAGTTGAACGTGGAGATGATGATGAGGAGGAAGTTGACGATGAATAAGCAAGGCTCACTTATCCTTTTAATAGGACCATCCGGAAGTGGAAAGGGCACAATTTTAAAAGAACTGCTCCTCACCCCAATCAATACATTTTTGTCTGTTTCGGCAACTACAAGAAAACCTCGTCCGGGTGAAGTAGATGGTGAGAGCTACTTTTTCTTAACACAGGATAGGTTTCGGGAGCTTATCTCGAGTAACAGTATGCTTGAATATGCAAATTACTGTGGCAATTTTTATGGAACACCAAAGGCTGCCGTTTTAGAGCGTATCTCTAAGGGGGAAAATGTGATTTTAGAGATTGAGGTGCAGGGTGCAAAGCAGATTAAAGAGGTATATCCAACAGCGGTGTTAATCTTTATAATGCCACCAAGCCTGACCGAGCTAAAGTATAGACTTATTGACAGAAATACTGAGGATAAAGAAACTGTAAGGGCAAGGTTAAACGCCGCACTTGATGAAATAAGATTTGCCCACGAGTGCGATTATATTGTAATTAATGACACAATATCAAAAGCAGTTGAAGAGATTAAGGCAATCATTTCTGCTCAAAGCTGTAGCTCATATATTATGAGAGAATTCATTGACGAAGTACTAAAAGGTTAAACCCCATAGGGTAAACCACATTGAAAGAGGAGAATTATTATGCATAGACCAGCAGCAATAGAGATTTTAAAGGGTGACGAAAGTTATTACTCACTAGTGGTAGCAGTTGCAAAAAGAGCAAGAGAAATTGCAGAGGAAGCAGAAGAAAGTGGTGCAATTCTAATTGAAAAGCCTGTTAAATTGGCTGTAGAGCAATTTGCCGACAAATCGTATAAGCTTGTTGAAAGAGAAAATATTGGTTTAGGAATAGAATAGGTTTATTAAATTGTGTGTCAATATAGAGATAGGAGTTAGCCTATCGCAGGAGGGAGATAATATGCCAAAACACCTTGTTGCAAAGGTTTATGTGGAAAAAGCAGTCTATCATATTGATAGACCGTTTGATTATCTCATTCCAGACAGTATGGGTGAAACGTTAACTCGTGGTTGTCGGGTGCTTGTGCCTTTTGGTGGTTCAAATAAAAAAGCGCAGGGTATTGTCTATGACATCATAGACAATCAAGAGTGTGAGAGACAGCTAAAAGCCGTATACCTACAGCTTGATAAAACCCCGATTTTGACCGATGATATGTTTTCTATCATTGAATTTCTTGTTAAAAATACATTTTGCAGTTACTATGACGCTGTAAAATGTGTTCTGCCTACAGGGAAAAATGTTGACGTTATAGAAACCTATAGGTTGACCAAATCAATTGATGACGTTTTACTTGCAAGCCTTTCCCAAAATGAACAGCGAGTTGTCGAGTTTTTGCGTACTGCAAAAACTGCAAAAGAGCTAAACTCTTTTTTGGATTACAATAGAAGCCCTGCAAATAAGGCGGTTGTTAAATCTATTTTAGACAAGGGCTTAATTGAAAAAATTGATAGGCAAAAGCAAAAGGTAGCGAAAAAAACAGTGAGAATGGTGAAGATTGTTGACGGTTTTGAGCCACAAAACACCAAGCTTACACCAAAACAAAAAGAAGTCGTTTCAATGCTCTTTGATGTAGGCGTCGCAATGGTAAAAGAGCTTGCTTACCTTTGCGGTGTTACAGAGGGCGTTATTAAAACCCTAGAAAAAAAACAAATACTCGAGTTTTACGAGCGTGAAATTGAAACCACATATGAACAGGTAGAGCCACAGTTTGTTGGGCTTGATGAAGTGGTACTTTCAAAATCGCAATTTGATGCCTATAATGGAATTATGGGATTAGTAGACCAAGAAACACCTAGTGTCGCGTTGTTATATGGCGTGACCGGAAGTGGAAAAACCTCTGTATATATTAAGTTAATTGAAAGTGTAATCAATCAAAATAAAACTGCAATGCTTTTAGTCCCTGAGATTTCACTAACGCCACAGCTTGTGGCGAAATTTGAAGCTCTTTTTGGTGGCATTATTGCAGTAATCCATTCAAGCTTATCTCTATCAGAAAGGCTTGATGAGTACAATCGAATCAAAGCAGGGCAAGTGAAAATTGTCATTGGAACAAGGAGTGCAGTCTTTGCACCCTTAGCAAATATTGGGTTAATCATCATGGATGAAGAGGGTGAAAGCTCCTATAAATCTGATGCACCCCCTCGCTATCATACGAGAGAGGTAGCAAAACTTATCTGCGTAAACCACAATGCAACCCTATTATTGGGGTCGGCAACACCTTCAGTTGATAGTTATTATCACGCTTCACAGGGAAAATATTCTCTTTTTGAGATTGATGAGCGTTACGCTGATGCAATCCTTCCGAGTGTTTACATCGTAGATATGCTAGAGGAGCAAAAAAATCAAAATTTCTCTTGTATAAGCGAGATTTTAGGACAGCAAATCCGTCAGAATATAGATAACAATGAACAATCAATTTTGCTGATAAACAGACGTGGATATAACACCTTTGCCACCTGTATGCAGTGTGATGAAGTAGTAAAATGCCCAAGTTGTGATGTGTCTATGACCTATCACAAAGCCAATGGGTATATGATGTGTCACTATTGTGGTCACAGTGAAAAATTTAACTCGAAATGTAAATGCTGTAACGGAGATTTTATCAAGCTAACTGGTGTGGGTACCCAAAAGCTGGAGGATGAAATCAATTTGCTTTTTCCAAAAGCTAGAGTACTCAGAATGGATACTGATACCACCTTTTCAAAAAACTCATATGAAAAAAACTTTAATGACTTTAAAGCAGGAAAATATGACATCATGCTCGGCACTCAAATGATTGCTAAGGGCTTAGATTTCCCTAATGTAACCTTAGTGGGTGTTATAAATGCTGACAGCGGACTCTATTCAACTGACTTTAGAGCAAGCGAGAGGGTATTTTCCCTCATAACGCAGGTAGTTGGCAGAAGTGGCAGAAGTGAAAAATCTGGTCGTGCTTATATCCAAACGCTACAACCCGAAAACCCCATCATTAATTTTGCTGCAAATCAAGATTACAAGGGCTTTTATGAGGACGAAATCTTCACAAGAAAGGCAATGACATATCCTCCTTTTTGTGATATTGTCGTACTGGGATTTAGCGGTGAAAATGAAAAATCAGTAGAAATTGCGGCAACAAAAGCTATGTCTATACTACAGCAAGAGGTGCAAAATGCTGACAAAATCGTGATGAAAGTGATGGGGGTAACCCGTGCTTCAATCTATAAAATCAGCAACAAATACCGTTACAGAATTATTATAAAATGCAGATTAAACAACAACTTAAAGGCAGTGATTGCGAGCACGTTAAAAAAATGTGGGAGCGATAAACAATTTAATAGGATATCCTGTTTTGCAGACGTAAACGGTGATATCGGTTGATTAAAATAAATGATGTAAAAAGAAAGGGATAACAGTATGGCTAAGAGGAACATAATTTTAGAAACAGACCCAATATTGAGAAAAAAATCAAGGGATGTCACCGAGTTTAACGAAAAGCTTTGGCAACTTTTAGATGATATGGCTGAAACAATGTATTCAGCAGATGGAGTTGGGCTTGCGGCAGTACAGGTTGGAGTTTTAAGACGAGTTGTACTAGTCGATACAGGAGACAGACTTTACGAGGTAATAAACCCTATTTTAGTTGAACAAATTGGGGAACAAACAGGTATAGAGGGATGCCTTTCAAGTCCTGAAGAATATGGTGATGTAAAAAGACCAATGCATGTTATCGTAAAAGCGCTTGATAGAAACGGTAAGGAACATGAAATCGTAGGTGAGGGATTGCTTGCACGGGCACTTTGTCACGAAATTGACCATCTAAATGGAGTTTTGTTTAAAGATCTCGCTATTGAAATGTATGAAATAGATGAGCCAAAAAAGAAATCTAAAAGGAGATAGTCTGTGAATATAATTTTTATGGGTACTCCCGATTTTGCAGTGCCATGTCTTGCAAGATTAATTGAGGAAAAATACAATATCGTTGGGGTTTTCACTCAACCAGACAAGCCAAAAGGCAGGGGTCACAAGCTTGCTTTTCCACCGGTTAAGGAGCTTGCAGTATCACATGAAATCGAAGTTTTTCAACCAAAAAGCCTAAGGAATGATGATGCACAAAAGTTAATTCAATCGCTAAATCCAGACTTGATTGTAGTTGTGGCATATGGGAAGATTTTGCCTAAAGCAATTTTGGATATTCCAAAGTACGGTTGCATCAATGTTCATGGCTCACTTTTGCCAAAATATCGTGGAGCAGGTCCAATTCAATGGAGTGTGCTAAACGGTGAAACAGTGACGGGTGTCACTACCATGTTTATGGCTGAGGGACTTGATACGGGCGATATGCTACTAAAAACTGAAACTGCAATTGGTGAAAACGAAACTGCAGCTGAACTTTATGACAGAATGTCATTGCTTGGTGCAGAAGTTTTATCAGATACACTAATTGATTTAAAAGAGGGCAAATTGAACCCTATAAAACAAGATGATGAAAAAGCCACCCACGCACCAATGCTCTCAAAAGAGATGTCTAACATAAACTTTTCAAAAGAGGCACAAGAGGTTCATAATCTTATCAGGGGATTGTCTGATTGGCCTTGTGCAATTGCATATTTGCAGGGCAAACGCTTGAAGATATACAAAAGCGAAATCGTTTTTATTAATGAAAAGGCTGAATGTGGAAGTATTATAGATAATAAAAATTTCATCGTAGCTTGCGGCAATAATACGGCGATAAAGCTAGTTAATGTTCAATATGACAACTCAAAACGAATGAGTGGAGCAGATTTTTTAAGGGGCAAACAGGTAGCTTTAGGTGAAAAACTAACAACAATGGAGGTATGAACAAATGCCATTTTTTTATATGGACCAATATTATCTTTTATTGGTAATTCCCGCGACATTAATTGCCTTGTGGGCACAATTTAAAGTAAAATCAACATTTAATAAATATAATCAATTTAAGACAGCTAGAGGAAATACTGCCGCTATGGTGGCTAGGCAAATCCTTGACGGAAATGGGTTACAAAACGTTGCGATTGAACGTGTTGCCGGAAGTCTTTCAGATCACTATGACCCTCGCAAAAACGTCATCCGTTTGTCTGATACCGTTTATAACTCCACATCAGTTGGAGCGATTGGGGTTGCTGCCCATGAGGTTGGTCATGCAGTTCAATATGCAACAAAATATGCACCGATTAAAATTCGTGCAGCATTAATTCCGATTACAACAATTGGCTCAAATGCTGCAATTCCGCTTGCGATTATAGGGTTTGCAATGAGAAGTGAACTGCTTGTTAATGCAGGCATTATACTGTTTTTGGCAGTGGTGCTTTTTCAACTTATAACATTGCCGGTGGAATTTAACGCAAGCAGTCGTGCAATAAAAACACTTGACGAGAATATGCTTCTTGACGGTGAAGAACTAACAGGCGCAAAAAAAGTGCTGTCAGCAGCGGCTTTGACATATGTTGCAGCATTGATTGTTGCAATTGCAAACTTGTTAAGGTTAATTTTACTGCGAAACAGAAATAGGGATTAATAAATGAAAACATCAAGACAATACGCATATGATACGTTGCTTTCAGTATGCAAAAATAAAGCCTACTCAAATATCGCACTTGATAAAACACTCACAGAGGATAAGCTTGAAGCTAAGGACAAAGGATTTGCAACAGCCTTGTTTTATGGTGTGTTAGAGCGAAAAATTACACTTGATTATATTCTTACAAAATACTCGAAAAAGCCAGTAAACAAGCTGGATAAAGAAGTTTTGGTGGTTCTCGAAATGGGAATATATCAGCTTTTATATATGGATAGTGTTCCCGATAATGCGGCTGTAGACGAGTGTGTAAAGTTAGTTGCATATGCTAGAAAAGCAAGTGCAAAACCCTTTGTTAATGCAGTTTTACGAGGCTTTATACGAGATAAAAAGGAATTTGAGTTGCCTAATATCAAGTCGGATAAGTTATCACATTATAGTGTGAAATATTCTTGCCCTAAGTGGCTTTTTTCACAGTGGGAAAACCAATATGACCTTGATACGGCGATAGAGCTTTCAAAAGCATCATTAGAGCGAGCACCACTTACTGTGCGTGTGAATACATTAAAGACAACCACTGAGAAGTTAATTGGTTATCTTGCAAATCGTGGCGTAAAGGCGACTGAGCATAGCTATCTTGAAAACTGTTTGCTNNAGGGAGCATAGAAAAATCACCTCAATATCGACAAGGTCTGTTTTATGTTCAAGATGCATCTTCTCAACTTTGTGTAAAGGCGCTAAATGCAATGCCTAACCAAACAGTTTTGGACATCTGTTCAGCTCCAGGCTCAAAGTCATTTACAATAGCACAACATATGCAAAATGAGGGCGAAATTTATGCCTTTGATTTGTATGAGCATAAGCTAAAACTAATCAACGAATCTGCCAAAAGGCTGGGGATTACAATTATAAAAACAGCACTTCAAGATGGTGCAATAAAAAATGATAACATCAAGATGGCTGACCGTGTTTTATGCGACGTTCCTTGCTCTGGGCTTGGCATAATTAGGAGAAAACCCGAGATAAAATACAAAAATGAGGAAGATTTCAAAGATTTACCTCAAATTCAGTATAGTATATTGGAAAATGCGGCAAGCTATGTGAAAAGCGGTGGTTACTTAATCTATTCAACCTGTACCACCAATAAAAAGGAAAATGAAGAAGTGGTTAATAAATTCTTATCTCAAAATAATTCCTTTAAACCGTTGCAATTATCGCTAAATATTAGTAAAATAGAGAATAATAAAGATACTATGATAACATTATTACCACATATAAATGAATGTGATGGCTTTTTCATCGCAGCTTTGCAAAAGAGTGGTGACGTGATTGAATAAGTTAGATATTAAATCAATGCTTTTTGAAGAGCTTAGCGACTTTTTCGCAGAACAAGGCTTTCAAAAGTTTCGCGCAAAACAGGTGTTTGATTGGCTTCATGCAAAACAGATTGAAAGTTTTAGCGAAATGACAAATCTGTCCCGTGATATGCTCAAAATTCTAGATGAGAAATGTTATATTACGGCCCTTTCCATTGAAAAAAAGCTTGTATCAAGCATTGATGAAACGACAAAATATCTCTTTAAGCTACCAGATGGTGAACTTGTTGAAACTGTGTTGATGAAGTATAAGCATGGCAACAGTGTTTGTGTTTCCACCCAAGTTGGTTGTAAAATGGGATGTAGCTTTTGTGCATCAACAAAGGCTGGATTTGTCAGAAATCTTACAGCATCTGAAATATTAGAGCAGATTTATAAGGCTCAAAAGGATAGTGGGGAGCGTATCTCAAAGGTTGTGCTTATGGGCATTGGCGAACCACTAGACAACTATGATAATGTGGTGAAATTCCTTAGATTGATTAGCGATGAGCGTGGAAACAACCTCAGCTTGCGCCATCTTTCGCTGTCAACCTGTGGTGTTGTCGATAAAATATATGCACTTGCAGAGCTTAAATTGGGGCTAACCCTTTCAATTTCACTCCATGCGCCTACCAACGCATTAAGAGAACAAACTATGCCGATTAATAAAAAATACAATATTGAGGACTTGCTGAAAGCTTGCAGACATTATGCCAAAGTTACAAGCAGACGCATTTCTTTTGAATATGCATTGATTAAGGATGTTAATGACAGTCAAAAATGTGCTGATGAGTTAGCAGGATTATTGCGAGGAATGCTTTGTCACGTTAATTTAATTCCAGTCAATGAAATCAAGGAAGTAACATTCAAAAAAAGTGACAGACGTAGCGTTGAGAGCTTTGGTGCTTACCTAAACAACAAGGGTATTAATACAACAATTCGCAGAACTTTGGGCACAGATATCAGCGCCGCTTGTGGACAATTGAGAAGAGATAATATTGAGTGAGGNNAAACAAATCAAGACGTATTTTACACACATAAATTTAATGAACAAGTCGGATTTGCTATTGTCTGCGACGGAATGGGTGGACAAAATGGCGGAAACATTGCAAGCAAAATGGCTTGTCAAACAATATCAAAAAGACTTATGGAAAGTGATAATATNNGTCCGGTGACGAGATAAAATCACTTATTATAAGTGCCACTAGTGGGGCTAACATTGAGGTGTATAAAACTTCAAACATTGAGCCTGGGTACAAGGGGATGGGAACAACAGTTGTTATTGCCCTTGTTTTAAGCAACAAAGCATACATTGCACATATTGGTGACAGCAGGGTTTATCTTCTCAGGGAAGGCAAGTTACATCAGCTAACAAGGGATCATTCAGTTGTGCAAGAACTCTTAGAACAAGGAAAAATCTCTCGAGATGAGGCGAAATTCCATCCAAATAAGAACATGATTACAAGGGCAGTAGGTGTGAATTTGACGGTCGATATTGACTATTTAGAGGTTTTGCTGAGTGAGGACTCAAAGCTATTGCTTTGTTCTGACGGGCTTACCAATATGGTGTCAGACGAAATCATTGAAAAAACACTTCGTAAATATGACCCACAAGCTACCTGCACAAGATTAATTGAACTCAGCAACAAAGCCGGGGGCATTGATAATATTACCGTAGCAGTTATCGAATAGGAGGGAACAAAAAAGTGGATAAATACATTGGAAAGAAACTTGAAGGTAGATACGAAATCCTTGAGCTAATAGGTTTTGGTGGTATGGCAATTGTCTTTAAGGCATTTGACCGTTTAGAAAATAAGAATGTTGCAGTCAAAATTTTAAAGGATGAATTTTTGCAAAACGATGATTTCAAACGTCGTTTTAGAAACGAATCTAAAGCCATTGCGCTTTTATCTCACCCAGGAATAGTGAAGGTTTCAGACGTAAATTTCAGCGACAATATTCAGTATATTGTAATGGAATATATTGACGGAATTACACTCAAGGAGTATATTGAGCAACAAGGTTCTGTAAAGTGGAAAGAGGCAGTACATTTTACCGTTCAAATTTTGCGTGCATTGCAACACGCTCATGATAACGGAATCGTTCATCGTGACGTTAAACCGCAAAATGTAATGCTTCTAGAGGATGGAACCATCAAGGTGATGGATTTTGGCATTGCTCGCTTTGCAAGAGAAAACGGCAAAACCCTATCTGATAAGGCAATAGGCTCTGTTCATTATATTAGCCCAGAGCAAGCACAGGGCGACAATACCGACGAGAGAACTGATATCCATGCAGTAGGCGTTATACTTTATGAAATGCTCACTGNNCACTGGAAAAGTACCTTTTGACGGGGACACTCCTGTCAGCATTGCAATCAAACAGATGCAAATGGAGCCAAAACATCCGACGTTGATAAACCCTCAAATTCCAACAGGACTTGAGGAGATTATTTTGCGTGCAATGCAAAAAGACCCACAGCTTCGCTATCAAACAGCATCAGAAATGCTCCGTGATATTGATGAGTTTAAACACAACCCAAGCGTTATTTTTGAATACAAATATTTTAACAAGGATGGCACAACGAAATATTTTAATAAAATTGATGCCCACAATTCTTCAGCCAGAGCAATTGTAGATGAGCCGAAGAAAAAGTCATATACAATGAATATATTAGCGGGAGTAACTGCTGCTTGTGTGCTTTTGGCAATTGTCGCATTATACTTTTTCTTCAAAGCGCTTGACAATACTCCCGACGACGTAAAGCTTCCAAACTTTGTGGGAATGTCGGTTGCAGAAGCACAAAAAGAAGCACCTGATTTAAAATTTAAGATTACTGAAGAGAAGCCCTCCCCTGATTATGACAAGGGAATTATAATTGAACAAAAACCAAAAGCTGAGATAACTGTAAAAGTTAATACTGAGGTTGAAATCATTGTAAGCTCGGGTCTTGAGGCTCTTGTTATGCCAGATTTATTGAATGAAACAGCATCGGTTGCTAAAAGTCGGCTGAATGCAATGGGAATTGAAAATATAGAAATATCGAAAAAGGTTGACTCTACTATTCCAGTAGGTCATGTAGTTCAAACTGAACCTGTAGCGAATTCTGAGCTTAAAAAGGGCGATAATGTTGTTCTTTTTATAAGTGCTGGAGCTCCTGATGAGCCAATTAGAGTGCCTACTCTTATTGGAAAAGATGAGATTGACGCTAGAAGTGAGCTTGCAAAAGTTGGACTAAAGATTGGAAAAGTTGAAAGTGTTAACTCAAGTGAGCCAAAGGGCATTGTAGTACACCAAAGTGTTGAGCCGGAGAAAAAAGTTGAAAAAGGAACTGCAATTGATATTCAAATCAGTAACGGTATTCCTGCTGCTGGAGATGGCTCGACAGTTACAATAAACATTCCTTTCCCTGCTGGTGCAGATGATGAAACCTTTTATTTTGCCATTTATGTGAATAAGCTTCAAATTGAAAATAGAGGGGTAAATCCTACAGAAGAAAGTTCAATGCCAATTGAATTAAAGTTAGAAAATGGGCTGATTAATGGAGTTGCTAATGCCACAGCTACAAATGAGGTTATGATTGTCCTTCCAAATGGTCTATTCGCAGAGTATGCTATTGACTTTGCAACAGGTGTTGCAACACCTATAACCCCACCAAACTATAACTTAATTTTTGATAATGGTTATATCCCAACAGCCCTATAAATAACAAAAAACAAGCTAAAATCCAATTGGGTTTTAGCTTGTTTTCCATGAATATAACTTAGTGAGGAGAATGCCAACTTGCAACAAAAAACAGGAGTAATTAACAAGGCAATATCAGGGTTTTACTATGTAGCGTGTGAAACAGAAGTTTATGAGTGCAGGGCAAGGGGTGTTTTTCGCAACGATAAAACCACACCCCTAGTAGGTGATAAGGTTCTGTTTGAGCTTGATGACGATAATCGAGGGGTAGTCACCGAGGTTCTGGAGCGTAAAAATGAATTTACACGTCCACCTATCGCTAACATTGATAAGCTGTTTATCATAACATCAATTCTTGAGCCTGCGCCTAGTTTAATCGTGATTGATAAACTGATTACAATATGCGAGTACAAGGATATTGAGCCAATCATTGTGGTTACAAAAACCGACTTAAAAGATGCCTGTGAGTTAAAACAAATCTATGAAACTTCAGGGTTTAAGGTAATTACATTAAGTAACCTTCAAAATGATAATTTCGAGGAGGTTAGGAATTGTTTAAAAGACAGTATCAGTGCCTTTGCTGGAAATACAGGCGTGGGAAAATCTAGCCTTATTAATAATATCTATCCAATTCTTGACTTAGAAACTGCACATATCAGCAAAAAGTTAGGACGTGGAAGGCATACTACCCGCCATGTTGAGCTTTATTACATCAAGGAACTTAACGGATATGTTGCAGATACCCCAGGTTTTGGCTCGATGGATATGGCAAAGTATGAAATCATTATGAAAGATAAACTGCAATACTGCTTTCGAGAATTTGCACCATACTTGAATAAATGCAAGTTTACAGGATGTTCCCATACAGTTGAAAAAGGCTGTGCAGTGCTTAAAGCACTGCATGAGGGAACAATATGCAAAGAACGCTTTAACAGCTATGTTGAGCTTTATAACGATGCAAAACAAATCAAGGAATGGGAACAAAAATAAAATTTTAATAGGTGGTGAGGAGTAATCCTCACCACCTATTCTAGCTTAATATGTATGAGTATTTGCTATTTAGAGGTGATATCACAAAATGAAATTCATGATAAAATTAAATCGTTTTAGAAAAATAACTTTATTTTTATTAGCTTTTCACAAAAAAATTAAATTTGCATATTATGAAGTGTAGGGCAAATTAATCGGCTGGGGGAGTGACCTTGAAGAAAAACATTGATGAGCTTTTCCGTTCGAGCTTTGCAAAAGGGATACTTTGCGGAGTGGTGTTTGCGGTCATATTCTGTCTGTCGTGGAAAGTATTTATCATAGCAGGGGGAGTTTGGTTGCTATACTACATTGCAAAATGCAAGTTTTAACTGGTCTAAACACTTAGTAACTGGAGGTCGTACATATGAAAGTTGTTGTAATTAAAAGTCCAAGATTCTTATCCGCTTTTTTGAGAATGCTATTTAGAATCAAGAAGGACGAAGATTGATGAAACCTCTTATCGCCACTAAGAACGCTTAGTGGCGATAAGCTTTTTAGGAACACTAACTTGACAAAATAACAAATTAAATTCCTTTTTATGTGAAAATAGTATAAAAATAGTATAAACTTGAAATACAGTCATAAAAATGATATACTATTTACAAGTAAATAGTAATAATTTCAATATGCCATTTGCCTTATCGGCGAAGATGGCAAATTACATAAAATCAATCTAAAGGAGTAAGCTGTTTATATGGCATTTAAAAAGTGGAATATTCTAAAACAGGACAAGGAAATGTCAAAAATCCTAGCAGATGAATGCGGTGTGACTGAGTTTGTTGCCTCAATTTTAGTTAACCGTGGACACACTACCTATGAAGATGCAATGCAGTTTTTGACCCTTGGAGACAGCTTTGCATCTCCTTTTGATATTAAGGATATGAAAAAAGCATCGGGTCGTATCAAGCAAGCGGTTGATAACTTTGAAAAAATATACATATATGGAGATTATGACTGCGATGGGGTTACCTCCACAGCAGTTTTATATACCTACCTTTCCTCAATTGGAGCAGATGTTTATTACTACATTCCTGAACGTGACGGCGAGGGTTATGGTATGAATAAAACTGCATTAAAAGAAATTCACGATGATGGTGCAAGCCTTGTAATCACCGTTGACAATGGTATATCTGCCATTGATGAGGCTATTTATGCAAGTGAATTAGGGCTTGACTTGATTATAACTGACCACCATCAACCGGGAACTGTTTTGCCACAGGCTTTTGCGATTGTAAACCCACATAGACAAGATGATTTGAGTGACTTTAAGTTTCTGGCTGGGGTTGGAGTTGCATTTAAGCTAATAGCTGCAATGGAGGACGGTGACTATAACGTCGCCCTTGAATCCTTTGGGGATCTTGTAGCAATTGGAACAATAGCCGATATTGTTCCTCTGATTGACGAAAATCGTTCTATAGTCAAGCATGGACTTCAAAGCTTAAAAATCAGCAATAACATAGGTTTGCTTGCTTTAACCCAGGTTGCAGGAATTAATTTAGATAAAATTACAGCACAAACTGTTGCTTTTTCTATTGTGCCACGAATTAATGCGGCAGGCAGAATGGGAAGTGCAGGACTTGCAGTGCAACTCCTTTTAAGTGAGGATCACGAGGAAGCACTCGAGATTGCTATGAAAATGGATGCCCTAAATAAAGAACGCCAAGCAAAAGAACAAGAAATCATACAGGATATAGAAGATATGATGTCTAAGGATAAGACGCTTTTGACTAACCGAGTAATTATGCTGAAAAAAGACGATTGGAACCATGGAATTATCGGTATTGCTTGCTCAAAGCTGATTGAGCGTTACGGAAAACCTGTTATGCTGATGACGTTAGAAGATGGTATGTTAAAAGGCTCTGCAAGAAGTATTGGCGAGTTTCATCTATTTAAGGCCTTGTCTGCAAACGCAAGTCTTTTACAAAAGTTTGGTGGACACAAGCTTGCAGCAGGGTTTAGCCTAAAAGAAGAAGATTTTGAAGCCTTTAAACAAGGCATTGAAGAATATGCCTACGAGTTCCACGATATGATGCCACAAAATACATTGAATATTGACAAACAGCTTTCACCCAATGAACTTACGGTTGAGCAGATAAACGAGCTTTCCTATCTTGAGCCTTTTGGCAGCAGGAATGAGCCACCATTATTTTTAATTAAAAATGCAGTTTTAAACTCTGCAACGCCATTGTCTGAAAATAAGCATCAGAGAATTAATATTACAGTTGATGGAGTAACCGTAAATGCACTTTATTTTGGAATGTCAAGCGACCGCTTTTTCTACAAAAAAGGTGATATAATTGACGTTGTGGTAAATGCTGATATTAATGTATATAATGACAAAGAGAGTGTATCTTTAAAAATAAAGGATATACGTCCAAGTGGTTTTACTGAGGGAAAATTCTTTGCTGCAAAAAGCTACTTTGAGAAAATCAAACGCAGTGAGGAAGTTTCCAAAAACATTATTGCCCATTCAACCCCGACTCGTGATGAAATTGCAGTTGTTTACAAAATGTTAAAGGCAAATAACGGGTATAATAATGATATAGATTGTCTTTACTTGCAACTATTGGAGTTTAATTTAAACTATTGCAAGCTAAGAATAATCCTAGACATTTTAGATGAAGTTGGATTGATTGTCCTTTCTCCGTCTTTAAATAATATTAAAATCTGCGAGGTAACCAAAAAGGTAGATTTGAATTCATCTCTGCTTTTACAAAGGTTAACCAAATAGTATTTTCATAAATAATTAAGGTGGTATTATGCGATATAGAACCTATGAAGAATTAAAACAATATATCATTGATTCGGAACGTCAAAATGATCTTGAAAAAGTCAAAAGAGCCTATGACATTGCAGAGGAAGCACACGAAAAGCAATTGCGTGTGTCTGGTGAGCCATATGTGTCACACCCCATTGAGGTAGCCTTTATCCTTGTGGAATTGGGTATGGATACAGCATCAGTTTGCGCTGGACTTTTGCATGATGTTGTTGAAGATACTGAAATTGATCTTGCCTATGTGACAAAGCAATTTGGACCAGAAATTTCTGCGTTGGTTGATGGAGTAACCAAGCTTGGAAAAATTCCTCTTACAACCAAAGAGGAACAACAGGCTGAAAATGTAAGGAAAATGCTCCTAGCAATGGCAGAGGATGTTCGGGTTATCATTATAAAGCTTGCAGACAGACTACACAATATGCGTACAATGATGTATATGCCGGCTCAGAAACAACGTGAGAAATCTCTTGAAACTATGGAGGTTTATGCACCGATTGCGCATAGGCTTGGTATTCGTGCGGTAAAAGAAGAACTTGAGGATTTGGCGCTACATTATCTTGACCCTATCGCTTGCAAAGAGATTGAAAAAACACTTGAAATGAACAATGCCGAGAGAACGCTACTCGTATCTTCAATGCAAGAACGAATTATAGCTAGGCTAAACGAATATAATATCGAGCCTCATATTGAGGGCAGGGTCAAGAGCCTTTACGGGATTTACCGTAAGGTCTATATGGCTGGGCGTGGTTTTGATGAGGTATATGATATCTATGCAGTGCGTGTTATCGTTAACACAGTCATTGAGTGTTATAATATCTTGGGTATCATCCACGATATGTTTAGACCAATTCCAAACCGTTTTAAGGACTATATCTCCACACCAAAACCAAATAAATATCAGTCGCTACACACAACTGTAATAGGCAGAGAGGGCATCCCGTTTGAAATTCAGATTAGAACATGGGATATGAACTATACTGCGGAATACGGTGTTGCAGCTCACTGGAAATATAAAGCAGGAATTAAAGGCAAGGATAGCCTTGAAGAAGGTCTTGCTTGGGTTAGGCAGATTATCGAGTCACAGCAAGAGGGCGAGGGTGCCGAGGATATCATTAAGACAATCAAAACTGACCTTGCATCAGAAGAAGTTTTTGTCTTTACACCAAAAGGTGATGTAAAAAGCCTTCCAATCGGTTCAACAATAGTCGATTTTGCCTACGCAATCCATAGTGCTGTTGGAAACAGAATGGTTGGCGCAAAGATAGATTCAAGAATTGTTTCACTTGATACACAGCTAAAAACAGGACAGATTATCGACATCATAACAACAAAAGCCGAAAATCATGGTCCGAATCGTGAGTGGTTGAACATCTCAAAAACAAGTGAAGCTAGAAATAAAATTCGTGCATGGTTTAAAAAAGAACGTCGTGAGGAAAATATTCAAGAGGGTAAAAACGCTCTTGATTCAGAGTTCAAGAGAAACTATATTAATCTTACAGAAAAGCTACGCGAAGAGTTTATAGAGCAACTTGCAAAACGTCAGCATTATGAAAGCGTTGATGATTTTTATGCTGCAATTGGATATGGTGGCGTGCTTTTATCAAAACTTATGCAGCGTATTAAGGACGATTACCAAAAGATAATCAAACCATCTGAACAGTCTGACATTCAGTTAGCCCAGATGGTTGTTCCTCGTCAAAAGAACTCAACCGGCATTATTATTGAGGGAATTGATAACTGCCTTGTGAAGTTTTCGCAGTGCTGTAATCCTTTGCCGGGTGACGAAATTATTGGGTTTATAACAAGAGGGCATGGCGTTTCAGTCCATAAAAAAGATTGTGCGAATGTGATTTCATCAATGTCAGATGAAACACAGCGTCCACGCTGGATTAAGGCTTACTTTGCCGATACAGTGGCGCAAAAGGGATTCCGTTCAACGCTTGACATTGTCGGCACTGATAGAAACGGTTTGCTTGCAGATGTCAGTATCGTTTTAGCAAACTTTAGAGTACCTCTACACGAGCTTAATGCAAGGGAACTAAAAAACTCAAACTCAAATATTGTTGCGACAATAGGAATACAGGATGTCGAACAGCTTAACAACATCATTAGCAAGCTTGAAAAGATTGATGGGGTTATTTCGGTTGAAAGATCCGGCAAATAAGATTGGAGAAATAAAATGCGTGCAGTTATACAAAGGGTAACCGAAGCATCGGTTGAGATTGATGGAAAAATCAATGGTGAAATAGGAAACGGGCTAGCAGTTTTGCTAGGCGTTATGGAAGGCGACACGAAAAGTCATGCTGCCTATCTAGCTAAAAAGTTGGTTGAGCTCAGAGTTTTTACCGATGACAATGATAAAATGAACCTGTCTGTAAAGGATGTTAACGGCGAAGTGTTGGTAATCTCCCAATTTACATTGGGGGCAGATTGCTCACATGGAAGACGTCCGTCATTCATAAATGCCGCAAAGCCTGCGATTGCAAATGAGATTTACGAACATTTTGTGGAGCAGGTCAATTTGTTACAGGACAATAAGGTTCAAACAGGAATTTTTGGAGCAGATATGAAGTTTTCACTTTTAAACGATGGGCCTGTTACGATAATTTTTGATACAAACGAAATGGGGTTTAAAACGAATGAAAATTAATATTTTTCCAGTGGGTATGCTAAGTACCAACTGTTATATCATAGAAAGCGACCAAAAAAATGCGATGGTAATTGATGCTGGAGCAAATGCAAAAGGAATATTAGAGTTTTGCAAAAATCAAGGGATTACCATAAAAATGCTAGTGTTTACTCATGGGCATTTTGACCATTTAGGCGCAATGACAAAACTTGTTGAAGAAACATCTGCTAAAACTTATATTCACGAACTTGATGAAGAGCTAATGATTGCACCCGAAAAAACACAATCAAGATTTTTTTCAAGCTTTGCAGGATATGACGGAGCAAAGGCTGACGTCTGCTATCATGACGGCGACACAATTACCCTTGACGATATCAGCCTAAAGGTGATGCACACTCCTGGGCATACAAAAGGTTCAAGCATTTTAATTGGTGAAGATGAGATTTTCACAGGGGATACCCTTTTTGCAGGGGCAGTTGGTCGCACTGATTTACATGGTGGTAGCTCCACTGAGCTACTAAAATCATTAAAGAAAATTGCCAACATTGAGGGCGATTATACTCTTTTTACAGGACATGGCGAGAGCACAAAATTATCATATGAAAAAAGAACCAATCCATATATGGGAATGAATTATGACGATATTTTTTAGTGGACAGGACTACAAATATGAGCTAGAGGGAATTTGCAAGCTGTTTTTCCCATTAAAGCGATTCTCTCACTGCTATGATAAAATCCTATTGCCAAATGATGAAGATTACATCATCACGCGTCTGAAAAAACACAGTAAAACCACCCTTTTATGGGTTAGAATAAAGGTAGGCATAATCATAAAAAGTGCCCATACCATAGTCAAAAACGACAATACCGACTACCTTAATGAATGTGAGCGTGTTCTTTCGACACTGCTCTATTCAGTTTTAAGTGAGGTTACAGCAATTAAACCTAGCTGGGGCATATTAACTGGTGTTCGCCCTGTCTCCATCTTGCAAAAACAACGTGCAAACGGAAAAACTGACGAAGAAATAACAAGCTTTTTCAAAGAAAAATATCTTGTCAGTGATGATAAGCTTGACCTATCCTTTATGACTGCAAACACACAGTCAAAACTATTAGAAGACACAATCAAAAATTCCTATAGTCTATATATTTCAATCCCATTTTGCGTGAGTAGATGTAGCTACTGCTCGTTTGTTTCACATGCAATTGACCGACCAAACGCCACTGATAAGATTGATGAATACATAGACCTTTTGTGTATCGAGATAAAAGAAACAGCGAATCTAGCTAGGGGGTTAAAATTAACTCTCGACACAATTTATATTGGTGGTGGCACACCAACAGCGTTATCAGCAGAAAATTTGCAGAGAATAACCGATGCAATTACACAGAACTTCGATGTTCCCTCCGCAAGGGAATATACGATTGAGGCAGGACGTGCTGACACCATAACAAGGGAAAAGCTAGAAGTAATTAAAAACTCAGGTGCAAAGCGAATTAGTGTAAATCCCCAAACATTTAATGATGCTGTGTTGCAGGAAATTGGCAGAAAACATACCGCAAAACAGGCTGAGGATTGCTATCTTCTTGCAAAAGAGATGGGAATTGATTGCATTAATATGGACTTTATTGCAGGGCTCCCAACCGACACATTTGAAAGCTTCAAGCATACAATTGATAAGGCGATCGAGCTTGCCCCGACCAATATTACTCTGCATACACTCTCAATTAAGCGTTCAGCAGATTTATTTACAGCTGATGGAATTGAGGAGTATGCAAAAAGCAACATTACAGCAAAAATGACTGAGTATGCACAAAAAAGACTCATAAAAGCCGGCTACTTGCCATATTATTTATACAGGCAAAAAAATACAATTGGCAACCTTGAAAATGTAGGCTATGCTATGCCTGGTTATGAAAGTCTTTATAACGTTTATATTATGGATGAAATGCAGACAATTCTAGCTTGTGGAGCAGGCGGAGTTACAAAGCTTGTTGGTAACGGCGAGAAACCAATTGAGCGTATTTTTAATTTCAAATATCATTTTGAATACATTACTCGTTTTGACGAGATACTAGATAGAAAGGCAAGGGTAAATATTTTTTATGATAAGGGATTATAATAATAAAATTGATGTCAAAACCATAAATCAACTGATAGAAGCCTCGCCTACAGAGTTGGTATCTATATCTGAAATGCGTTATTTTGAACAGCTAGAACAGGTTGCTGATAAAATTTCTAAATGCAGTAATCAATGTTCAATTCTACTTGTTTCAGGTCCGTCGGCTTCAACAAAAACAACGACTGCTCAAAAACTTTCAATCAGTCTGGGGCGGATTGGGATACACTCAGTTGTGATTTCTCTTGACAATTTTTTTGTTAATCGTGACGAGCTACCACTACTTGAAAATGGCGATAAGGATTATGAGTCGATAAACACACTCGATTTAGATACCCTTAAAGTTTGCTTTAATGAGTTGCTACAAAATAAGCAATCGGAATTTCCTATATTTGATTTTTCGATAGGAAAAAGGAGCGAGGAAACTCAACACATTAATGTGAGTGATGACACAATTGTAATTGTAGAAGGCATACACGCACTAAATCCGATTATTGTGCAGGGTCAAGATAAGGCGGATTTTCTCAAACTTTACGTTTCACCTAGTTCTGATTATTATTTTGGCGACGAATTAATTTTGTCCTCCAGAAATCTTCGCTTTGTAAGACGATTGGTGAGGGATTACTTCCATCGCAGTAACTCTATTGAAAGCACAATGGATATGTGGGTTAATGTTGTAAAGTCGGAACTTGTAAACATTATGCCTTACAAAGAAGAGGCGGATTTTACAATTGACACAACAATTATGTATGAGCCGAGTATCTATGAATACTACCTTACTAAAATTATAAAAACCAGTGAACTTAGCGGATTTTACCGCAACAAAATGGATGGGGTTTTAAGGGCACTTTCTAGATTTCATGTTCTTCCTCTGGATATTATACCAGAGAGCTCCGTTTTACGAGAATTTTTAGAATAGGTAATAACTGGATTATTAACCTTATAAAACTGCAAATTTAGGTTGAAATCCCAGAGCAACTAGTATATAATATTTTATATAATCAGCCGATACAGTGAAAGGAAGGATGACTACTATGACTTCAATATTTGATTCCCTTTTTGAAAAAGCAAAGGATGTTGCTGATGCTGCAACTAAAAAAACTGGAGAAATCGTTGAAATTTCAAAATACAAATTAGAGAGCGTTAAGCTTAACAATGCGATTGATAAGCTTTATCAAAAATTGGGTAGTTCTGTTTATTCAATGGTAAAAGGTGGATATGACAACCAAGATTTAATTGAAGGTTTAACCGAAGAAATTGATGAGTTATTAATGCGCCTTGACGCAGTGAACGAAAAAATTAGCGATATGAAAAATATTTATCATTGCCATGCTTGTGGTGCGAAAAATGGTATCGAAAACTATTATTGCATAAAATGTGGCTCAAAGTTAAAGAGCGAGTTTAATTCTGGTGCAACTTATGACAACTATGATGACGAAAGTGTTGCAGATGATACAGAGGATAAACTATAATTCAAACTAAATTAGTATAGATTGCTTATTGACAAGTTTCGTCAAAAAAGATATAATATTTATTGTAAAGTATTATATCATAAGCGTAAGCGTTGATATAATTTGCCGTCTTTGCCGAAAAGGCGAAGGGCATTTAAGATATAATGTAAATTAGTTTACATTATATCTTAATAAATAAAATTGAATACCTTATCAAGAGTGATGGAGGGACTGGCCCTATGAAATCCAGCAACCTACTGTAATAAGTAAGGTGCTAAATCCAGAGGATATAAAAATCCTGCAAAAAATCCGAAGATGAGGTTTAAACATAAGTTTAAACAACGCTCAATGGCTTTTTTGTCATTGGGCGTTTTAGTTTTAGCTTTAAGAAGTTAAGGGGCAGGTTTAGGGTAATCCTACAGCCTGCAAGGAAGGAGAAAAAGTATGTCGAAATATCTTTTTACATCAGAAAGTGTAACTGAGGGACATCCAGATAAAATTTGTGACCAAATCTCAGATGCTGTTTTGGATGCAATTATTGCAGAGGACAAAAATGCTCGCGTTGCTTGCGAAACAATTGTTACAACTGGAATGGTTCTTGTTATGGGTGAAATTACAACAAGTGCATATGTAGATATTCCTAAAATTGCTAGAGAAACTGTGGCAGAAATAGGCTATGATAGAGCGAAATATGGCTTTGATGCCGCAACTTGTAGTGTGCTAACTGTCATTGACGAGCAGTCCGCAGATATCGCACTAGGTGTTGACAACGCACTAGAGCATAAATCAGGTTCAAATGAGGGCAATGATTCAACGGGTGCCGGAGACCAAGGCATGATGTTTGGTTATGCTTGCGATGAAACCCCTGAGTTAATGCCAATGCCAATATCTCTTGCACATAAGCTTGCAAAACGTTTGACCGAGGTTCGCAAAGACGGCACATTAGGCTATCTTCGTCCAGATGGAAAAACGCAAGTGACTGTAGAATATGAGGATGGCAATCCAGTTCGTGTTGATACAGTAGTAATTTCTACACAACATAACGAGGAAGTTTCTTTGGAAACAATCAGAAAAGATTTGGTAGAACTTGTTGCAAAAAATGTAATTCCAGCAGAATTGCTTGATGATAACACAAAATATCTAATCAATCCAACAGGACGCTTTGTAATTGGTGGTCCTCAAGGCGACAGCGGACTGACTGGAAGAAAAATCATAGTTGACACTTACGGCGGTTATGCTCGTCATGGTGGCGGTGCATTTTCTGGAAAAGATCCAACCAAGGTTGACCGTTCAGCGGCATACGCTTCTCGTTGGGTTGCTAAAAATATTGTGGCTGCTGGTCTTGCAAAAAAATGTGAGATTGAGTTGGCTTACGCAATCGGCGTTGCAAAACCAGTTTCAATCATGGTTGACACCTTTGGCACAGGATTATATCCAGACGAGGCTATCTCACTTGCTGTAGAAACAGTGTTTGATTTGCGTCCTGCAAAAATCATTGCTGATTTAAATCTTAGAAATCCTATCTACAAACAACTTGCAGCATATGGACACATGGGCAGAGAAGACATAGATGTTGCTTGGGAAAAAACAGATAAGATTGAAGAATTAAAAGCTTGTTTTTAAAATAAATATAGCATAATAAAAAAATGAAATGCCACCCAATCGGATGGCATTTCATTTGCTTTTATAAAAGCAAATTGTTTGTCTTTTTAAAATTGTAAAAAACACTTACTTCATCATATAGGAAACATTCTCAATAACAGTTCCAACTGCTTTTAAAGCCTTTCCGGCATTTTTTTTCATATTGTGGTTGCTTTTCTTTTTGCCTGTAGTCATCATATAGGTGGCTGTTCCAATAACTGCACCCGCAGCAAGACCTTTCACAACTGAGTTCATAGTACTGTTTTTCATATCACAAACATCCTTTCAAAATTAAATAATAATTTGATACAATCTTATTATTGCCGAATAAAAACTAATTAATTATCTACATATCACATAATTTTGAGTTAATTTTGCTGTGAAATTTATGCAACTTAATTAACTGTCATTTTTTTATAAAATTTATATTAAAAATCTATGTCAATACCACATATTTGTGGTAAAATAAACTTATAAAAGTCATGTATTATAAACAAAAACACAGATGGTAATAACTGTTTTTTGTATTTTGCATAAAATAAATATTTAAGGTAGAATAATTTTATGATTTGATACCTTGTTTGGAGGAAGCTATGGCAAATTTTACAAAGAGTGTTGCGGCAATCCATGATTTATCAGGGTTTGGACGTTGTTCGCTGTCGGTAATTTCACCAATTTTATCAGTGATGGGAATTCAAACGGTGGCAGTACCCACTGCGGTATTGTCAACCCATACAGGGGGATTTGGTGAGGTTGTTTTAGAGGACTTAACCGACTATATCGAAAAGGCGTTAGAGCACTATAAAAGGATTAACCTCTCATTTGATTGTATTTACACAGGTTTTTTGGGCTCTAAAGAGCAGATTAATCATTGCCTAGATTTCATAAACAGCTACAAAGATGCGCTTGTTGTTGTCGATCCAGTTATGGGGGATAATGGAAAAGCGTATAAAACCTACACCAAAGAGATGTGCGATTCTGTAGTCAATCTTGTCCATGAGGCAGATTTGATTACCCCCAACAAAACCGAAATGTATATACTGTTAAAAAAGGACTATGACCCTGCACCACTGACTCATCAACAGGCGAAAAGCAATCTGCTAAAGCTTTCTGAGCTTGGTCCTTCAAGGGTTATCGTTACAGGGATTGAGCTTGCTGATATGACAATTAGCAACATTGCCTACGACAGAGATACCAATGCGTTTTGGAGGGTTATTTGTAGCTATGTTCCTAAGAATTATCCTGGAACAGGGGACATCTTTGCGAGTATCGTAGTGGGTTCAATTTTGAACGGTGATAGTCTTGCAATTGCTATGGAACGTGCGACACGCTTTTTGGAGCTTACCATAAAGACCACATATAGTTATGGTTCTGACCCCAAAGAAGGCGTAATGCTTGAAAAAAATCTTGCATGGCTGACAAAATCTCATTCACTCAATGGATATCAAAGCATATAATAATAGGAGCTGTTTTAATTTTGAATATCTCCTAATGAAATTGAGGAGTTAATATGGGTAACACAGTAAAAAAATTCACCATTTATGACATGGCAGTGGTTGGAGTTATGGCAGCAATATGTTTTGTTGTTACATACTTCATCAAGATTGAATTCCCAACACCAGCCGGCCCTGTTATGTTAAAGCTAGCCAACGCATTTTGCTTGCTTGCAGGAATGTTGTTTGGTGGAGTTCGTGGCGGTCTTGCAGCAGGAATTGGCTCTATGCTTTATGATTTGATGGATCCAAAATATATTACTGACGCACCTTTTACACTAATTAGATTCTTTTTAATGGCGTTTATATGCGGTATAATTTGCTTTTCAAAAGTGGGTAAAGGAAATCAAACACTTCGTAATGTTATTGGAGCGACTGCTGGTTCATTATTTTCCGTAGCATTTTATTTTATCCAAAGTATCATAAAACAATTATTATTAGGGCAACCTATTAATGTTGCAATTTTCAACATTATGCCAAAAATGGGAACCTCTTTAATTAATGCTGTGATTGCAGTTGTAATTGCGAGTTTGATTGCACCAATGCTAAAAATTGCTCTAAAAAGAGCAGGATTATACCAAAAGATAAATGTAAAATGCTAATTGAGTAATATTTTTGTGCAAAATGTAAAAAATATGTTGACATATTTGTGGATATAGGGTATAATGATGATAAATTATGGCACTGGTGGAATATAATTTATGAGCATTAACCCTATTTTTGCAAGTTATTCCCAAGAAGATGATGCATCTTTGATCAAACTATATCGGGATGGTGACCAAGTGGCTTGTGCTACTTTACTTGCTAAGTATGCGAGCGTTGTCAACAAACGCATATCAAATTATTCTATCAAAGGTGTCGACAATGACGATTTGAAACAAGAGGCTTTTATGGGATTGCTTAGTGCAATTCGTAGCTTTGATGAAAGCAAAAAAGCCAGCTTTTTTACATATGCTAACCACTGCATAACCAATCGGCTAAAGAATTTACTTGCGGCTGCATTAACCAACAAATCAGCTGTGTACAACAAATCTATCTCATTTGATGAAATGGAAGATAATCTTATTGGTGATAATTATGTTCAAAGTCCTGAGTTTATATTCATACAAGATGAAGGGTATTCTGCTTTGGTTGACTTAATTGAGCAGCATTTATCGCAATCCGAAAAAGACGTATTGTTTTTATACCTTAGCGGCTGTGATTATTCTACAGTTGCAAAAAAGCTTAACTTTTCTCAAAAATCTGTAGATAATGCTCTGCAACGTGCAAGAAGAAAGCTTAAAGCAGTTTTAAACAATTTATAATTTGTTCCCAAACGGTTGGTGCCGTTAATATATGCCCAGTTAGCTTAATTCCTAGAGCGTTGTTTTTTCAAAGGTGATGGTGAAAATCCGTCAACGGGCAAAATTTATTAATTCTAAGCGAGGTATTTAAAACATGTATCAAGACAAAACCCTAATTTGTAAAGACTGTGGCGCTGAATTTGTTTTCACTGCTGGTGAGCAAGAATTCTACGCTGAAAAAGGCTTCGAGAATGAGCCACAAAGATGTAAAGATTGCCGTAGCACTCGCAAAAACAACATGAGAGCTCAAAAGGAAATGTTTACTGCACAATGTGCTTCATGCGGAGCAGAAGCAAAGGTTCCTTTCAGACCTAGAGAAGACAGACCTGTATATTGCAGCGAATGTTTTGCTAAGATGAAAGACGAATAAGCTTTACAAAATATACAAAGCCTGTTGACTATAATGTCAACAGGCTTTTATAGTATATGTATGTGTGAAAGGCTAGTGATTGTATGTTATTTTGGGTTCGCAAAGAAGTTTATATGGGCAATCTCAGTGGTTTTACAAAGTCCAGCAGTATCCTCGCACAGAACAAAATCCAATATGATTTTAGGGTAACAAACCGTAACTCAGCCCAACTAAGACTGACTAGAATTACTATCGGTAGAATTGGCGAGTCTATTGAAAATAACCTATATTATCTCTATGTCCACAAAAATGACTATGACAACGCAAAGTTTTTACTAAATAATAAGGGGTAATGTAAAATGAATATTTTAGTTTTAGGCGGAACACGCTATTTCGGTGTGCATTTGGTAAATGAATTGTTGTTGCAAGGGCATCAAGTAACGATTGCAACCAGAGGTATTGCAAAAGATAATTTTGGCGACAAGGTTACAAGAATAAAAGTTGACCGCAATGTTGCTGATGACTTAAAATTGAAGCTTTTAAACCTAAAGTTTGATGTGGTTTATGATAATATTAATTATTGCTCAAATGATACAAAAGCACTTTTAGATGCTGTGAATACGAATAGATATATTGTTACTTCATCCGGTTCTGTATATAAAGGCTCAGGCACGTTTTATGAAGATGACTTTAACTCGCTTACTTACCCACTAAAGTGGTGCAACAGAGATGATTATCCCTATGATGAGGTAAAACGTCAAATGGAGTGCGCAACATTTCAACCATATAAAATTCCTTCTGTTGCAGTACGTTTTCCAATTGTGCTTGGTATTGATGATTATACAAAAAGGCTTTATTTTTACGTTGAAAATATAATGAAGTCAAAGTCAATTAATATAACAGGAGAAGACTTTAGGATAAGCTTCATTGATTCGAGAGAAGCGGGGAGGTTTCTTGCATTTCTAGCGTCAAGCGATAAAACAGGTACAGTAAATGCAGCAAATGATGGCATAGTTCATGTTAAAGAAATTGTTTCATACATAGAAAGAAAGACTGGTATAAAAGCAATTATTGATGCAAACGGAGCAGATGCATCATTTAATTATGATGGGGATTTTGTCTTGTCGACAAATAAGGCTCAAGAGTGGGATTATGAGTTTGAATCATTAGACAGCTTTTTATACAAGTTAATTGATGAGTATATTGTCGGAACTATGGGTTAATTTCCTTGACTTTTCTACGCTAAAGCGATAAAATTAAAGACAAGAATACAATTAATTGACAGGAGATTACACATGAGAAGTGATTTAATAAAAGCAGGGCCAACAAGGACTCCACACCGTTCGTTGCTCAAATCCCTAGGTATCACTGATGCAGAAATGAAACGACCATTTATTGCGGTTGTAAATTCAAAAAGTGACTATATTCCTGGGCATATGAACCTTGACAAAATCAGCGAGGCGGTAAAAGCAGGCATCAGAAATGCAGGGGGTGTTCCCTTTGAGTTTAACACAATTGGGGTTTGTGACGGGCTTGCCATGAACCATACAGGGATGAAATATTCCCTTTGTTCTCGTGAGCTTATTGCTGATAGCATTGAAATTATGTTAACAGCGCATCCACTTGACGCTGTTGTATTTATTCCAAACTGCGATAAAATCGTACCAGGTATGTTGATAGCGGCAGCAAGATTAAACCTGCCGTCTATCTTTATCAGTGGAGGACCTATGCTTTCTGGTAAGGTTCTTGGAAAAGACGTTGCCTATGTGGAAGGGTTTGAGGCAGTTGGTGCACACTCTGCCGGTAAAATAACTGAAACAGATTTGTATCAATTCGAGGAAAATTCCTGTCCGACTTGTGGTTCTTGTGCAGGTATGTACACAGCGAATTCTATGAACTGTTTGACCGAAGCAATCGGGATGACCTTGCAAGGAAGTGGCACAATCCCAGCCGTTTACTCTGCTAGAATGCGTCTAGCAAAAGAAACTGGCGAGAAGATTATGGAGCTTTTGAACGACAACATTCGCCCACTTGATATATTGACTAAAAAAGGGTTTGAGAACGCACTTTGCTGCGATATGGCACTTGGCTGTTCGACCAATACTGTGTTGCATCTTCTTGCAATCGCCCATGCCGCTAATGTCAAAGTAGACCTTGACATGATTGATGCAATCGGGCAAAAAACCCCACAGCTTTGCAAGCTAAACCCTGCAAGTGATGTATTTATTGAGGACCTAAATGCAATGGGTGGCATACAATCTGTAATGAAAGAGCTTGCAAAAACAGGGAACATAAACCTTGATGCAAACACCGTAACTGGCAAACAGGGGCAAAGAATGGCAAATGCAAAAACTGCAGACGGTATGGTTATACATACAGTTGAAGCACCTATCAGAAAAGATGGTGGAATTGCTGTTTTAAAGGGCAACCTATCACCAGATGGTGCGGTGGTAAAACAGGGGGCTGTTGCTCCTGAAATGATGGATCACAAAGGCAAAGCCCGTGTGTTTGATTGTGAAGAGGACGCTGTTGAGGCAATTTTAGGTGGTAAAATTGTTGCTGGTGATGTCA
>DBGA01000084.1:67596-100770 GCA_002295325.1 Ruminococcaceae bacterium UBA866
CAGGTGGCATTGCTGACTGATGGACGTTTTTCTGGTGCAACTAGAGGTGCGGCAGTCGGTCACATATCCCCGGAAGCCGCCGAGGGTGGAACTATTGGACTTGTAAATGAAGGCGATATCATTCATATTGACATCAAAAATAGAAAAATTGAACTTTTGGTATCTGATGAAGAACTTGCAAAACGCAAAGAACACTTTGTCCCAAAAACTAAGGAACTTACTGGATATATCAAGAGATATGCAAGCCTTGTTTCCTCGGGTTCAACAGGGGCAGTATTTCAATAAAAGATACTTTTTTAAAAATGGGTTAGATTTCTATTTTGATGATTTTAAAGTTAATTTTAAATTCGCTATTTACAATCAAAGAAATTTGTTGTATAATGAATAGAAATTGAATGACCTTTAAGATTAGTCCTGTGAGGCTGACAAGGTTTATGCTTTAAAGAAAAATGAACGCCAATGGTGTAGCTATACGCTATAGGTGAATAATAAAGTATATAAAACCAAGCTGTCAGCAAAGATAGCTTGGTTTTTTGTTCGTAAAAATTAAAATTTATATAGTGGAGGTAATCACATGACTATAAAAACCCTTATATTAGATGGTAAAGCAATGAATCGTGCCATTGCGAGAATTTCGTATGAGATTATTGAGCATAACAAAGGTGTGGATAATATTTGCATCATAGGCATTCTTTCTCGAGGTGTGGAAATTGCAAATCGTATTGCACAAAAAATACTTGAAGTTGAAAATAAGCAAGTTGAGGTGGGTAGTTTGGATATCACCTCCTATCGTGATGATAAAAAGGTGGAAAACCATGTTGACCAGTCTCAAATTAATTTTTCAATTGAGAATAAAAAAGTGGTTTTGGTAGATGACGTAATATTCACTGGAAGAAGCGTAAGGGCGGCGATTGACGCTCTAATGGCAAGGGGCAGACCTCTAAAAATTGAACTTGCAGTACTTGTTGACAGAGGTCACAGAGATTTACCAATCAGGGCAGATTTCGTAGGGAAGAATTTGCCTACATCTAAGGACGAAAAGGTTAAGGTAATGGTATCACCAAGGGATGGAGAAGACAAAGTTATCATACTGAAGGAGGAAAACTAATGGCACTAGTATTAATCCGAAATGGCTATGTAATCGACCCGTCGCAAGGAATGGACGGAATAGCAGACGTAATGATAAAAGACGGAAAAATCGCAAAGATTGAACCAAATATAACCGACAGAGTTGACCGTGTAATTGAGGCAAAGGGGTTAACCGTTATGCCGGGTCTGATTGATATGCACGTTCATTTGCGTGATCCCGGATTTACCCACAAAGAGGATATCTATACAGGGTGCAATGCGGCAATCAGCGGGGGCATCACCTCGGTTTTGTGTATGCCAAATACCAATCCGGTCATTGATAGTGCCGACACAATCAACCATATTAATAAAAGTGCAGACAGGGCAAAGGCAAAGGTATATGTTTGTGCCTCCATTACAAAAGGGTTGAATGGAACTGAACTTTGCAATTTTTCAGAGTTTAAATCCCTTGATGTTAAGGCAGTATCAGATGATGGCAGACCGGTCGAGTCTGATGAAATGATGGCAAATGCAATGAGCGAGGCAAAGAAAAACGATTTAACAATCATATCACATTGCGAGGACTTACAAATCGTTGCCGGTGGTATTATGCATAAGGGAAGCATGAGTGAAAAACTTGGTGTTAAAGGGATGGACAGGCTGTCTGAGGACAATATGACAGCGAGGGAACTGTATATCGCAATGGAAACTAACACAGCGGTTCATATCGCCCATGTTAGCACAGCAATGTCTACTGCACTTNNAAGCTAAAATCTCGTGATGCAGATTACAGAATGAACCCACCCCTCCGCGAACAGGGAGACGTTGACGCAATCATTGAGGGTTTAAAGGACGGTACATTCGATTGTATCGTAACTGACCATGCGCCACATAGCAAGTCAGAAAAAAGTGATTTCCTAAAAGCTCCTAATGGAGTTGTTGGTCTTGAAACTTCACTTGCGGCAACAATTAAGTTTTTAGTTGAGCCAAAACATATTACAATGTACAAATTAGTTGAGTTGATGTCCACCAATCCAGCAAGGATATTAGGGCTAAATGCAGGTAGCTTAAAGGTTGGTATGCCAGCAGATATTACAGTTTTAGATGAAAACATAGAATGGACAGTACTACCTGAGAGATTGCAATCTAAATCAAGAAACTGTGCTTTCAAGTTTGAAAAACTAAAAGGTAGAGTGAAATATACTTTTGTTGATGGCGAGATTGTTTATGTAATGCGATATTAGACACACGATGTTAATTAATATATAAAGCATAAGGGAGAAACAAGTATGTCAATGGACAAATTAATCCGAAAAATTGTAGAGACCAAAAATCCAACAGTAGCAGGGCTTGACCCAAAGCTTGAGTATGTTCCAAACTATATTAAAGAGGCAATGATTGCTGAATATGAGGACATACTAGAGGGTGCTGCAGAGGCGATATTTGAATTTAATGTTGGGCTAATTGATGCACTTTATGACATTGTGCCTGCAATCAAACCACAAGCCGCTTACTATGAGATGTATGGTTGGCAGGGTGTGCGCACTCTGAAAAAGACGATTGAATATGCAAAGTCAAAGGGAATGTATGTAATCACCGACGGTAAGCGCAACGATATCGGCACAACAATGGAGGCCTATGCAACAGCACATCTTGGCAAAATTTCTATTGGTGATACTGAAACTGAGCCTTTTGGTGGAGACGCATTAACAGTAAACGGTTATCTTGGAACAGATGGAATTTCTCCATTGATTGGTATTTGTAATCAATACGACAAAGGAATATTTGTCCTTGTAAAGACCTCAAACAAGTCAAGTGGAGAACTTCAAGATAAGATGATAGGCGATAAACACGTCTATGAAATCATGGGCGAGATGTGCGAAAACTGGGGAACACAAGCAATGGGCAACTATGGCTACAGCTCGGTTGGAGCAGTGGTGGGGGCAACCTATCCCGAGCAACTGGCAGAGCTTAGAGAAAAAATGCCACACACATTATTTCTAGTTCCAGGCTATGGAGCACAGGGTGGTGGAGCAAAGGATGTGAGCTATGCTTTTGATANNCTTGGAGCGATTGTAAACTCTTCAAGAGGAATTATGTGTGCATACCAACAAGAGGGTTGCGACGAAAGAGATTATGCACAAGCAGCTCGTCGTGAGGCAATTAGAATGAGAGATGACATCACAGCAAATATAAACAATATAACACTATAAAACGCTGTGTTTTAACTATTAGTATAAAATCACTGGCAGGCAATTTACCTATTTGCAAACTGTATGCGACATGGGTGGAACGTCATGCTCCTAAGGAGGCAGACTATGAATAATCAAACAAAAAAGGCATGCTTGCTACTGGCAAATGGTATGATGCTTGAAGGCAAATCAATGGGACTTGAGGGCACAACCATTGGAGAAATCGTGTTTACAACAGGTATGACTGCTTATCAAGAAACTTTGACAGACCCAAGCTACTACGGACAAATTGTAACCCAAACTTTCCCTTTAATCGGCAACTATGGAACAAACTCAGAGGATTTTGAGTCAGATGGTACATATCTTAACGGATATATTGTGAGAGAGCATTGTGCCCTTCCGTCAAATTTTCGCTGTGAAAATGATTTAGACAGCTTCCTAAAAGAGCANNCGTAAGCTAACAAGGATTATCCGTGAAAGTGGCGTTATGAATGGTATGATTACCACAAATGAGATTACAGACAAAGCAGCAGCTTTAGAAAAAATTAATGCTTTTAAGATAAAAGACGCAGTGAAAAATGTTTCATGTAAAGAATGTTTTTCTTATAAGTCGACGATAGAAGAAAAATATGAAATCGTTTTGTTTGACTATGGTCATAAACGCAACATTATGCGTGAACTAAGCAAGCGTGGATGTAACGTGACAGTTGTGCCATATGACACGACTGCAGTTCAAATACAAGCGCTTAATCCTGATGGAATTATGCTTTCAAACGGGCCTGGTGACCCTGCTGAAAATGTTGAAGTAATCAAAAACCTTAAAGATATTTTAAAGCTGAACATTCCGATTTTTGGCATATGTTTGGGACATCAACTACTAGCACTTGCAAATGGTGCAAAAACAACAAAACTAAAATATGGCCATCGTGGGGCAAATCAACCAGTAATTGATTACGCGCTTGACCGCACATTCATAACAAGCCAAAATCATGGATATGCTGTTATGTCACAAACTATAGACGAGAGTGTTGGCGAGGTTAGCCATATTAATGCAAACGATAAATCTTGTGAGGGTATCCTATATAAAAATGCACCTGCCTCAACTGTTCAATTCCACCCAGAGGCAAAGGGCGGGCCACAGGATACATCATATTTATTCGATCGGTTTTTGAGCATGATTGACAAGGAGGGGACAAAATAATGCCGCTTAGAAAAGATATAAAAAAAGTACTTGTAATCGGCTCAGGACCAATTGTTATCGGGCAAGCAGCAGAGTTTGACTATGCAGGAACACAGGCTTGTCGTGCACTAAGAGAAGAAGGGCTAGAGGTAGTCTTAATCAACTCAAACCCAGCAACAATTATGACAGACAAAGCAATGGCAGATAAAATTTATATTGAACCCTTGACATTAGACGTTGTAAAACGTGTCATTGAAATAGAAAAACCAGATAGCCTGCTTTCCAATTTGGGTGGTCAAACTGGTCTAACCCTTTCTATGCAGTTAGCAAAAGAGGGCTTTTTAGAGAAAAACAATGTTAAGCTTTTGGGTGCAAATCCAGAAACGATTGATAAAGCAGAGGACAGACAGCTTTTTAAAGATACAATGGAGAAAATCAATCAGCCTTGTATTCCGTCAAAGGTAGTTGAAAATTTGCAAGATGCACTTGACTATGTAAATTCAGATATAGGATATCCTGTTATCATTCGCCCAGCCTTTACAATGGGTGGCTCTGGCGGTGGAATTGCAAATGACGAAAAAGAGTTAAAAGAGATTGCTGCAAACGGACTTCGTCTATCTCCAATCACTCAAATTCTAGTAGAAAAATGTATTTCAGGCTGGAAAGAAATTCAGTTTGAAGTAATCAGAGATAGCAAAGGTAACGTTATTACAGTTTGCTCCATGGAAAACTTTGACCCAGTAGGCGTGCATACAGGAGATAGTATCGTTGTTGCTCCAGCGGTAACATTATCTGATAGAGAGTATCAAATGCTAAGAACTGCCTCCCTTGAAATTATCACTGAGCTAGGGGTTGAGGTTGGCTGCAACTGCCAGTTCGCACTTGAGCCGGAGAGCTTTAACTACGCAGTTATTGAGGTTAACCCTCGTGTATCTCGTTCTTCAGCGCTTGCATCAAAAGCAACAGGTTACCCAATTGCGAAAGTTGCTGCAAAAATTGCTATCGGTTATTCACTTGACGAGATTGTAAACGCAGTAACAGGTAACACATTTGCTTGTTTTGAGCCTGCAATTGACTACTTAGTTGTTAAATTTCCACGCTGGCCTTTCGATAAATTTGTTTATGCAAAACGAACCCTCGGCACACAAATGAAAGCTACTGGTGAGGTAATGAGTATTGGTACTTCATTTGAGTCAGCAATTATCAAGGCAATTCGTGGAGCAGAACTAAAGCTTGATACGCTAAATCTGCCAAAATTGCAAGGACATTCTAAAGCAGAGATTGAGCAATTGCTTTATAAAGTTGATGACGAGAGAATTTTTGTCGTGTTTACTGCTTTAAAACACGGCATTTCAATAGATAAAATCCACGAAATCACAATGATTGATGAGTGGTTCTTAGGTAAGCTTTCAAACCTAGTTGACCTTGAGGCTTGGCTTTCAGAGGGCGAGCTTACTGAAGAAAAATATGACCTTGCAAAAAAATGGGGCTATCTAGATAAAACCATTGAGAGAATTTCAAATCAAAAGTCAAAATGGCATAAATATGCAAGCTTTAAAATGGTTGATACTTGTGCTGCGGAATTTGCTGCACAAACTCCATATTTTTACTCAACATATGATGAAGAAAATGAGGCTAAAGAGTTTATCGAAACTCACCCTACAGATAAGAAAAAAGTGATTGTTTTCGGCTCTGGACCAATTCGCATAGGACAGGGTATCGAGTTCGACTATTGCTGTGTTCATTGTGTATGGGCGTTAAAAGAGAATGGTTTTGAAACTGTTATTGTTAATAATAACCCCGAAACAGTATCAACCGACTTTGATACTGGCGATAGATTGTATTTCGACCCACTAACGATTGAAGATGTGCAAAATATTATTGAAACTGAAAATCCATATGCAGTAGTTGTACAGTTTGGCGGGCAAACAGCAATTAGTCTAACAAAGCACCTAGATGCACTTGGCGTAAAAATTCTTGGTACTTCGGCGGACAGTATTGATGCGGCGGAGGATAGAGAGCGTTTTGACCAAGTTCTTGAAAAATGCAGAATTCCACGTCCAGAGGGTGGCACTGTATTTACAACTGATGAGGCACTTGTTATTGCTAGAAAATTAGGCTATCCTGTGTTGCTGAGACCTTCCNNGTTGCAGGGAAACTAGGTTTTCCTGTGTTGCTAAGACCTTCTTATGTGCTTGGTGGGCAGAACATGATTATTGCTCACTCTGACCAAGATGTTGTTGAGTATATGACGAGAATCACTCGCCAAAATCTTGAAAACCCTGTACTTATCGACGAGTATATGATGGGTATCGAGGTTGAGGTTGACGCAATTTGTGATGGTGACAACTATCTAATCCCAGGTATTATGGAGCATATCGAAAGGGCTGGAGTTCATTCTGGCGACAGTATCTCGGTATATCCTGCACAAAACTTGTCACAAAAAACTAAGGCTACCATCATTGATTACACAGGCAGACTTGCTCGAGAACTTAAAGTTATCGGACTTATGAATGTGCAATATGTTGTCTATAATGGCGAGGTATATGTGATCGAGGTAAACCCTCGTTCTTCACGTACAATCCCATATATCAGCAAGGTTACAAACGTACCAATGGTTGATATCGCTACAAGAATTATGCTTGGCGAAAAGCTAGTTGATATGGGCTATGGCACAGGACTTTACCCTGATGGTGATTATATTGCTGTAAAAGTGCCAGTGTTCAGCTTTGAAAAACTGCATGACGTTGATACGCAATTAGGCCCCGAAATGAAATCTACGGGTGAGGTTTTGGGCATTGCTAAAACCTTTGAAGAAGCATTACTAAAAGGTTTGCTTGCTGCTGGTAACAAGCTCAAATCAACTGGTGGCGTATTTATCAGCGTTCGAGATGCTGATAAACAAGAAATTATAGAGATTGCAGAAAAATTTGAGCAGCTGGGCTTTGATTTGTATGCGACAGCAGGAACTGCAAACACTCTAAACAAGAACATGGTTGCTACAAACGTTGTACGCAAAATAGGCGATGACAACGAAAACAACATTATCCCATTGCTTGACAGTGGAAAAATTGATTATGTAATCTCAACCTCTGCAAAGGGCAGAATGCCTGCAAGAGATTCCGTTAAAATTCGCAGAAAAGCGGTTGAACATGGTATTGTTTGCTTAACCTCGCTAGATACTGCAAACGCTATGGCAGATGTTTTGCTTACTGGCAAAAACGTGAATGACATACATCTAGTCGATATTACGAAGATATAATATTTTAAAAAACATCTAAACAAGAAGAACCGCCTAAATAGGCGGTTCTTCTTGTATTATTAGTGAAATCGTGTTATAATTTTAACTAAATAAGTTAAAATATGGGTAAAATATTACAATTGCGAATTTTTAATAAAACTAGTATAGGACGTGAACTAATGCAAGAGATTGAGTACCGTATATCACAGCATAGTGTTGCTGCTGCAAGAAGGATTATAGATGAAGTAAAAAATGCAGTAAAGGGCAAGGATGAAATTATCGAAAGGGTGTTGCTTGCCGTTTTATCAAGAGGACACATTTTATTGGAGGATATCCCAGGGGTTGGAAAAACAACCCTAGCAATCGCCTTTTCTAAGGCAATGCAGCTTGACTATAATCGTGTTCAGTTCACACCAGACGTTATGCCAAGTGATGTAACTGGATTTTCTATGTATAAAAAAGCTACTGATAGCTTTGAATTTGTAAAAGGTGCAGCACTTTGTAATCTTTTTTTAGCTGATGAAATCAACCGTACTTCCTCAAAAACGCAGTCTGCGTTGCTCGAAGTAATGGAAGAAGGAAGAGTAACAGTTGACCTTAAAACCTATGAAACCCCAAAGCCATTTACTGTCATTGCAACCCAAAATCCAACAGGATATGCTGGAACACAAATGCTCCCAGAGTCACAGCTTGACCGATTTATTGTCAGACTTTCTATGGGATATCCCGATGCAAACAGCGAACTTCAAATTCTAAAATCAAAGGGAAATTCAACAGGGAACAATGAAGTGAATGCGGTCGTTTCCGTATATGATATTATAAAAATGCAAGAAGAAGTGGACGAGGTTTTCGTTCACGACACAATCTATGCTTATATCATTAGCTTGGTTGAAAAAACAAGACAGCATGAGCTAATTGAGCTTGGTGCAAGCCCAAGGGGCACAATTGCCTTGATGAGAATGGCAAAAGCAAAAGCGTTTATCTCCAACCGAGATTATGTAATCCCTGCTGATGTGCAATTTGTGATGGAGTGTACATTGGTTCATAGACTAGTTTTAAAGCCCAAAGCAAAGGTTTNNTGATATTATTGAGGCAATAAGACTTAAAACCCCTACTCCAAAATTAAGCTAGAAGGCGGAATTTTAATGCTAAGGTCTAGAATTATTTATACCATATTGTTATTTAGTGCAATTGGGTTTTACTTGTTTTATGGACAATATATTGCATTTGTGGCATTGATCTTTGCTGTTTTTTTACCATTTTTCCTCTATGCAATTACATTAATTGCAAGCAGAAAAATTATAGCAAAGTTTGCAGATTGCAACACTGTAGCACAAAAGTTTGTTTCATCTCAAATTCAAATTGAAGTGGATAATGAGTCAATGTTACATATAGCTACCGCAGAGCTAACACTTGTAAGTGAAACTGTATTTTCAAATGAGAAGTCAAGGGAGATTATTACTATTCCAATCAACGCAAACCAAGTTACGACGATAAAAACTGGGGTGGTTTCAAAATACTGTGGAGAGATTGAACTTACATTAAAAAAGATAAAGCTATATGACTTTTTATCCCTAACAAGTCATACAAAAAGGCTCAACAAGAGTTTGAAAATTACAGTGTTACCAAATGTCTATGAGATTAATGCAACCCCCCAGATATCTTTAGAACCAGATGATGAAAGTCATAGTTTTTCAACCATGAAGTCTGGTGATGATGCTTCGCAAGTGTTTGATTATCACGAATATCATGAGGGTGATAAGGTGAAAAATATTCATTGGAAGCTGTCTACAAAGCTTGATAAACTCATGGTGAAAGAGCTTTCATTGCCAATTTCCAGTGCAGTTTGTGTCGCCTTAGAGCTAGGCGCTTGTGAGGAAAAAATCAATCAACTCACACAGATTGATGCACAAATAGAAACGTTTACCTCAATTTCATCATGGCTTTTTGAAAAGGATATCCCACATGAAGTAGAGTGGTATCACCCTGCCAATTCCTGTGCGGTCAAAATGAAATTATCAAGTGTGGATGATTTGTTTTTATCGATTGAGCATCTGTACAACACAAAGCCACATCTAGGCAATATGCTCTTAGATGAAATTGTAGGTCGCACAATTAAGCCCAATTCATCCCATATGATTTACATCACGAATTCAATTAATAACAGCACACTGAAACCGCTTTTTCAACTCAAAGAGAGTATGGGTGTGACCGTAGTTTATATAAAAAGGGAAACCCATAGCATACCTGATGAACTAAAAAAAGCAATGACAGCTGTAGAAATCAATCTAGTTGAAGTTGAAACATCAACAGTACAAGCTGGCTTGCAGGAATTGTCGCTTTAAAAATAAAGAGTAAGAAAGGTGGGTGAAACTGTGAGAAATCAGGATAAAACATTAAAAAATACAGTGTGGCTTGATGAAAATATTTCTATTCATACAAACAAATCAACAGCATCTAGCACGATTTTACTAAGATGTGGAATACTTTTTCTTTGTGTACTTTCAGTCATTTTAACGTTGAAAGTGACCATTGATATGCCCATCAATCCGACTATCGTTTTTTTTGCAGTTTCATTCCCAATTATTTTCACGCTCATTAACGGTATGAAAAAGTTCAAACTTTACGCGATAGTAAGCTTGATATTTTTGCTTTTGATATCCATCTATTTATTTCGATTTGAGTTGCTATATGCAGTTAAAATTATTCGTTCAAATTTTATGATTGCATTTAATAGATACTATCTTACGAATTACTACACCTATGATGTTTACATTGTTTTTATGCGTGACTATGAAAAGACGAAAACAATTTTTACGATAGTGTTAAGCTATATTTTGTCTGGTTATTTTGCTTTCACCATGAACAGGGGAAAAAGCATTTTCCCTCTGTTAATATTATTTATACCACTATTTTGGGGAGCAATCAATTTTGGTGTTAAGCCACATGTAGCCATAATTTTATTACTGTTTTTTTCATTCATGTCTGTGTATTCGCTTGAAAGTAAGCCGCGTAACCGTCAAAACCACAAATCAAATACGAAGTTTGGAGTGAAAATTTGCAATAAGCACAAGCTTCATTTTTATCAAGGGGGCAAACTTAGCTACGCGATAGCCAACCGAAACTGGACATCCACCATTGCGTTAACCATGTCACTAATCATCTTAATACTGATAATTTTTCCTCAAGGCTCCTACAAGCCTAACAAGAGGTTAGAGATTAGTTATGATAATTTATCAAACTATTTTATGCGTATAAAGGACGAGATATCAATCGACGAGATCGCTAACGGGCTTTCACAAAGTGGTGTAGGCGGTGGAAATTTAGCATCAATCGACAGAAAAGGCTTTGCAAACGTAACACATTTGAAAGTGACACTGGAGAAAGAGGTTCCAATGCTGCTCAAAGGTTATGTTGGCTCAGTTTATGAGGGTAATAGGTGGAGCGATCTAGACAACTCTCTATATATTGCAAATGAAGATATATTTTTGGGACTTAGTAACTACGATATCGCTCCACACACAATAATGACTCCGAGTTTGGAAGGCTTATTGAAATATGCCGACCAACTCAAAGGAATTCTTGGCATTAACCAAGATATTGCAATTGAAAACTCTATATCAATTGAAAATGTTAGGGCAAATCGAAAATTTGCCTATGTTCCCTATGGACTGAAAAGTGTTGCCTCCGATGAAAATGAATTTGTAAGGGACACTATAGTCAGTGGTGAAGCTTTTGCTAGAGGAGAATATACGAGCACATCTAGATTGCTATTAAAACAAGATGGCGAGTATTCAATGAATGATATGGAGGTCTACCAAAACTATGCCAGCAGAGAAATATACATTGATAGTGTCGAGGAAGATTTGCGTAAGGCAATCTTACAATATGAAGAATTTGTCCATGATAACTATCTGGCGATGCCAAATGATAAGCTTAACAAGCTGAAACAGGATTTCAAGCCGGTCGATAGTATTGATGAAGCAATTGCAAAGGTTCACGAATATTTACTAAATCATGCAGTTTACGATTTAGCGCCAGGCAAAAAGCCACAAGGCAAGGATTACATTGAATACTTTTTATATGAAAACCACAAGGGATATTGCTCCCATTTTGCAACTGCTGCAACAATGATGTTTAGAGCAATGGGCATTCCGGCACGATATGTAGAGGGGTATACAATTACCCAATATGACATTGATTTTAACAGAAGTGGTTTGGGCGAAGTCCTAATCAAAGACAGCAATGCCCATGCCTGGACTGAGATTTATCTGTCGATGTATGGTTGGGTACCTGTTGACGTGACCCCCGGTTCTAGTGATCGCTCCATTGCAAATCCCGAGCATGACGTACCGGTTCCAGATTATATGCAGACCTCCTCTGACGTCTCAAGCAATGTTTCGAGTGAAACTCCGTCTGAACTAAACTCTTCAAGTAGTAACACTTCTAGCGACGTAACAGGCAATACGAGTAGCAACCCAAGTACGAAAGAGGATATTCAGATAGGCAAAGTCGGGCTTGTATTCCTTGCGTTTTTAGGGGTAATTTCAGCATTCCTTCTAGTTTTAGGTTTGAAGCGTGCCATTATCGTTTTAAAACGCAAATCAAGCTTTCACCAAAGGGATGAAAATAAGGCAGCTATCAGTATTTACTCCTATTTCACAGATGTTTTGTCGTTCTTAGGATATAGAAAGATTTTGGGTGAAACGGAGCTTGAATTTGCAAAACGTGTTACCAAGGAATGCAAGTTTTTAGAGGAAGAAAGCTTTATTGATATCACCAAGCTCACATTAAAAGCAAAATTTTCAAACCATAGTATAAATCAAGCAGATGTTTTAAGTGCTGAAAACTACTCGCGAAAATTCAGTAGTGATGTTTTTGCAAGCCTAAAATATACAGACAGGTTTAAGTATTGGCTGATAGATAATTTGAAGTAAAACTAAAAACGGATATCGTAAGGTATCCGTTTTTTAATCTTTTATAGTTCTATTTTTTTACAAATCCCAAAATTCTAATTGAATTTAAAACTGATAAAATTGTAACACCGATATCTGCAAAAACTGCAAGCCACATAGAGCCATATCCAGTTGCGCCAAGAATTAGCACAATTACTTTTACCAAAAATGCAAATGCAATATTAAATCCTACAATATTCATACTACGCCTAGCAAGGGAAATTGCCTTTGGTAGGGTAGACAGTCTATTTGAAGCAAGGATAATATCAGAAGAAACGTTTGCAATTTCACTTCCAAGTCCCATAGATATGCCCAAATCAGCGCTCGCTAATACTGGGGCGTCATTGATGCCGTCACCCACAAATAAAACTGTATTGCCATCTGCTTTTAAGCGTTCCACTTGTTTTACTTTGTCAGCAGGAAGAAGGGATGCATAAAATTCGGTAATACCACATTGCTTTGCCACTGATTCAGCGCTTTTATTGTTGTCGCCAGTCAACATTACAACACGGTTGACATTTTGTTTTGCCATGTCAGCAACAAGGGTTAGGCTATCAGAAGAAATTTCCTCTTTCATGGTAATATAACCAATGATAGTTTTGTCTTTGCAGAGGTATACACTTGCGCTAGGGAAGTTAGAGAGTGAAATTCCATTTGCGTCGAGCAGGTTTTTTCCACCGCAAAGGAAGTTTTTGTCGCCTAATTTTGCAGTAAGCCCAAGTCCTGCAATTTCGTTTAACTCTGTGAATTCTACCTTATTATAATTTTTTGCAAAATTTACAATACTCAAAGCGATTGGGTGGGTAGAGTTTGACTCAATGCTTGCGGTCATTGCGACAATTTCTTCTTTGCTGTAGTTAGAGGTACTAACCACTTCGTCGACAGTCAGTTTTCCACTTGTAATTGTACCTGTTTTATCAAGACATAGGGCATCGACTTTTGCAAGTTTTTCAATATACATTGAGCCTTTTACTAGGACACCAAGCTTTGAGCTTGCGCCAATTGCAGAGAAAAATGACAATGGGATCGAAATAACAAGGGAACAAGGGCAAGCAGCCACAAGAAATATCAAGGCTCTCATGATAAAGTCATTGAATGTACCAAGCGATAATAGGGGAGGCACAACTGCAATGATGATAGCCAAAACGATTACAATTGGGGTGTATATTCTTGCAAAACGTGAAATGAAGTTTTCGGCTTTGCCTTTTTTCTTTGAGGAAGCGTACACAAGGTCTATAATTTGTGATGCTGTAGAGTTTGCAAAGGTTTTTGTAACCCTGCAAGCCAAAAGCCCCGATAGGTTTATGCTACCCGACATCAGCTCATCACCAGCACGAACGAATTGTGGCAAAGATTCACCAGTCAAAGCACTGGAATCTATGCTGGAGCTACCCTCGATAATTTCACTGTCTAAAGCCACTTTATCACCAGCACGCAGATAAACGATATCGCCGATATTCACGCTTTCCGCTTTCACCGAAACAATTTCACCGCTACTATTTTTGATATAGGCATAGTCAGGGCGAATTTTAGTGAGCGATTCCATGCTCTTTTTAGAACGTGCAATTGCGTTGCTTTCCAAAAAGCTACCAAGCTTAAATAGAATTGTAACAACGCAAGCCTCTGGGAATTCAAGTAAGATAAAACTTGCAACAACTGCAACCAGTAACAGTGCATTTTCTTGAAGCTTAAAGCGAGCTAGCTCCTTTAGTCCGTTGAAAAATAAGTCATATCCAGCTAGTAGGGCGCTTAAAATAAAAAAAATAACCTTTAAAAGGTATGGTATAGGGGTAAAGGTTAATCCGAATATCAGTACAGAGGCAATCAAAAGATAGACATCTTTTTTACTTGCAGGTTTGTCATGGCTGTGTGATTGACCGCAACCACAGCCATCGTCGCCGACACCGCAAGAGGAGTCGTGTTCATGCTCGTGATTGTGCTCCTCTTGCCCATTTTCGCAGGCACAATCGTGCTCGTGTTTATGTTTCATAAGTCAAATCTCCTTAATGTTATTTTGTGTGTTTTATATGTTCGAGTGAAATCATAATGATGTTTGAAACGTGTGCATCATCAATAGAGTAGTAAACAAGCTTGCCTTTTTTTCGATACTTCACCATATTTGCTGAACGCAGTACACGAAGTTGATGGGATATTGCTGATTGTGACATACCAACAACATGGCAGATATCGCAAACGCAAAGCTCGGTATCCATCAAAGCAAATACAATTTTAAGCCTTGACATATCAGATAATACTTTAAAAGCATCTGAAAGAGAGAGAATCTCCTCATCACTGGGTATTTTATTTCTAGCCACATCAATCGCATCTTTATGAAAATGGGATAGTTCGCAAATATCAGTGGGTGCAATTATTTTATCTGTCATAATTAAATTCCTTTCAAACAAACGTATAAACATATGAGCAACTGTTCATATGTTATATTATATGCAATAATTTAAAATTTGTCAATCAAAAAAAATATTTTTGGGTGGATATTTTCGTCCACCCAAAAAATTTAACTATTTTTTATTTGGTCAATGGTTACGCCGCTGTAGTAGTGTAGAAGTATTTCTTTGTAGTCAGAGCCTTGGCGAGCCATATAATCAGCACCATATTGGCTCATTCCAACACCGTGTCCGTAACCGCAGGTTGTAAAAGTAAAGGAAGAATCCTTGTATTCAACAGTAAAGTTNNGTAAAGCTTGCCGATTTCAGCTTTAATACCTCTCTAATTTCCTTGCCTGTTGTTGTAACGGAGCCAACCTTAATCACAGTAATTGTGTTTGAGTCGCTTTTTTGCTTAATCTCAAACCAGTTTTCCCTGTCTTTTGGAAATTTAGCGTCGGGGAATTTTAGTGAAATTGCGTGTGCGACTTCTTTATCGGTTAAGGTGACTGTATTTTCAAATGAGGGTGATAGCTCATCGCCGACACTTTCAACAGGCGAGAGATAGCTAATATCTTGTCCCCAAACATTTTTCGCTGATTCGGTTTTTCCGCTTGAAATCGAATGAAACGCAGCCGCAATCGGAGCGTTTTCATAGGTTAAAACATTGTTAATTACGCTGTCAACGCAGTCTGACAACTTTTTATAATTCAAGTCAAAGTCCTTGCCCCACTTTGCTTTTAAATCTTCAGTTGAAATATAGGCTTGGAACTTTGTGTAGTCGGTTGATAAATATGCCCCATCAAGCTCTGGAGTAGGCTTTTTAAGTTCCACATCAATCTGGCGAAGTGCATAGGTGTGTGCAGCAACAGCCTGTGCCTTTAATGCCTCACTGTGAAAATCAATTGGCATCTCGGCTGCAACTACCCCCTTAATATAATCGCTTGGAGTAAGTCTAATTACCTCGTTGGTTTTTATATCCTTGACCAAATAGAAATTATTTTCTTCAAAATCTTTCTTGCTTATCAAGCTGTTTTGCTTTGGAACACTGTTTTTGATATCGCCACCCAATAACGCAAACGCTGGTATGATTAATATCAAAAATACAGAAAAGAGTATAAATGTTGTTAACTTACGCATATTTTACCTCCAATATTTTATAATTATACAATTGCAAAGCGGATTATTGCAACTTGCATTTTAACTTACTATTCACACCATAAACATAATAAAAACAGTTTTGATGAATTTAATAATAATAAATATTTCATTTTTAGCTAATGTTTTCTAAAAAAGGGCACAAAATGCATTGACTTATTGCTCGATATAGAGTATGATTAATAAAAATATACATAATTTGAATAAAGGATGAGATTTATGCAAAAAGAAAAAGCGAATTTAAGTGCTATAAAAGATTTATGCGAAGAATTTAGAAAATATAACAAAATTGATCCTGAGTTTTATGAACTTTACAATGTAAAGCGTGGTCTTAGAAATCCTGATGGCACAGGTGTCATGGCAGGTTTGACCCAGATATGTAACGTTCATGGTTATGTAATCAATGATGGTGAGCGTCAGGCTGTTGATGGGGAACTCTTTTATAGAGGTTACAATATCAAAGACATCATAAAAAGTTGCCAAGATGAGCAACGCTTTGGTTATGAAGAAACAATATATCTTTTGATGTTTGGAGTTTTGCCAACAACTGAACAATTGGCTAAATTCCGAACTGTTATTGAAGGTTTTATGCAACTTCCAGAAAACTTTTTTGAGGATATGATTTTGAAAGCCCCATCTTCAAACGTTATGAATAAAATGGGCAGAAGTGTTTTGGCACTGTATTCCTATGACGATGATCCAGAGGATACATCACTTGATGTTGAGCTTGCAAAAGCATTACAACCGACTGCTAGAATGTCTAATATTATGGTCAAAGCTTACCAAGTTAAGAGCTGCTGCTATGATAGTAACTCAATGTATCTTCACCCACTTGTTGGGGGATTAAGTATCGCGGAGGAAATTTTATCCCTACTTCGTATCGATAGACAATATACAAAGGAAGAGGCATTGCTTTTAGATCTTTGCTTAATTTTGCACGCAGAGCATGGCGGAGGAAACAACTCTACCTTTGCTTGTCGTGTGCTATCCTCCTCAGGGACAGATGCCTATTCTGCATATTCCGGTGCAATTGGCTCGCTTAAAGGGCCTAAGCATGGTGGTGCAAATATCAAGGTTCTTGAAATGGTTGATGATATTAAGAAAAATGTGGCTGACATTACGAATAGAGATGAAGTTGTTGCTTATTTAAAGAAGATTATAAATAAGCAAGCAAATGATTTTACAGGATTAGTTTATGGAATGGGCCATGCAGTATATACAATTTCCGATCCACGTGCTATAATCTTAAGAGATAGAGCAATTAGTTTGGCAAAAGGCACAGAGTTTGAAAAAGATTTTGTTCTGCTTAACATAATCGAAACCGAAACTCCCCAAATTTTTGCGTCGCAAAAAGCCAATGGTAAGGCAATTTGTGCAAACGTTGACCTCTATTCAGGACTTGTATATCAAATGCTAAAAATCCCACAAGATTTGTTTACTCCGCTATTTGCAACTTCAAGAATGGCTGGTTGGGGTGCGCATCGTATTGAGGAGCTTTTTACTGGCAACAGAATTATTCGACCTGCCTACAAGTCTGTATCAAAACCACAAGTATATGTGCCAATAGCAAACAGGGAATAGTTTTTACTTGGCTCATATGGTTTAGAAAGCAGGAATAATTGGATGAGCCGAGATATCGCCAAAGATATTGAAAAAGAGATAAGCAATTCAATTTTACGAACAATATTTGTGTCGTTGTTTGCAATCGCTATGAAAATACTTCAACTTGTAATGTTTCATAATAGTAAAACTGGCTTATTAAATATATCGTTTTTATCGAGTTTACTTGGGACGATGGTTTTGATTTGTATTGTATACGTGGCAGTTGAGTATGTTTTACTTACAATTAAAGTGAAAAAAAATGCAGGCTATGTTAATTTGGTTACCCAACCCTTAATCGGGTTAACTCTTGTGATGGTTGGAGTTTGCTTCTTTNNTAACGTCTGGAATAAGCACAGTTATGTACTCAATCATTAGCATTCTTACAATTATTAGTGCAGTGGCTTATGGCATACAGGGGCTTGAAATCATATCGGAAAGACGCAAGCAACGCTTTCTGCTTAACATGGTTCCGGTTGTTTGGAGTATCACTGTTTTGATGAATGTTATGCTTACATATCCAACTACGGTTTCGATGCAGTCAAATATTTCAAAGATAGTCTGTTGTGGGCTTTTGATGATGTTTTTATATTACACAGCAAGGTGGGCTTGTGGATATGAGCAAAGCTTCATGTCTGCTGTGGGTGTATTTTTTAGAATATCATTTTCAATGTTAACACTTATGTTTGTTTTCCCATATTGTATTGTATATCTTTTTGGTATTAAGGATAGTGTCCAAAATATGCCCTATCTTGCAATGCTGGGGTTATCGATATATGGCTTTGTAGTATTGCTGCAATACATGGCGTTATCGATCCATAAAATTGAGAGAAAAAACAAATTAAAATAAAATATGCGATAAAAATACTCCATGAGGTTATAACCTCATGGAGTATTTTGCTGTAGAAAAAAATTAACATTTAACTCTACAAATGCTGTATAAATGGTGTTAATTTAATCAAATCTATGCTATAATACCAATATCTATAATATTAACTTAAATTCGTTTAAATATAAGAGGAGAGTGCACAAAGTGAAAAAAAGAATACTAGCCTCGATGATAGCTATTTTGTTTTTGTTTTCTGGATGCTCTTATTCTCAAACAGGAATTGAAGGGCTTATGGTTCCACCAAAACTTTCAGATCAACAAAATGAAATATATAACGCCTTGGTGGCTAGTGTTGGCAAAAATATAAAGCTAAAATATCCTCGGCAAGGCAACTTTACATCAGCATTTTTAATTAACAATATCGATGATGAACCTACTCAAGAAGCGCTTGTTTTTTATGAGGATACAGCAAATCCATCTGCTGCAGCGCCGTTAATAATCAGTGTCCTTGACCAAGAAGATGGTAAGTGGATTGCAAAATATGATGTCAAAGTTAAGGCAAGTGAAGTAGAAAAAGTATCGTTTATTACAAAAAACAAACAAACATATGTTGTAATCGGATTTAACCTATTAAGTAAAGCAGAGAAAATGATTATGATGTACACTTATAAAGAAGGAAAACTAAGTGAGCAGTTTACCACAAATTGCTCAAACTATGAAGTGCTTGACATTAATAACGATAAGTCAAGTGAGATTATTACCTTCGTCCAAAAAATCGGAGAAGGCGAAATTAAGACAATGACTGCCTATATGCACAGAATTAATATTGATGGTACTGAAATTATCAGCCAGACCCAGATGGATCCAAATGTTACTGAATACGCTAAGATTCAAAAAGGAATGCTAACAGACGGAAGACCAGCATTATATCTTGATGGGTTAAAGGGAACAAGTCTTTGCACTGAAGTTCTTGCATATTCAGATGATGGACTTGAAAATTTGATTTATAATAAGCGAAGCAGTAAAAATTTAATTCAAAAGACTGTAAGAACATATGGTTCATTCTGTGTTGATTTAGACAAAGACGGCGTGATTGAAATTCCTACTTTAAAGCTTGCATTAGGTTACGAGGATAAGCAACACTACGAGCAACTTTATTTAACAGAATGGTATAACTATAAACAAAAAAACCTTGAACTTATCAAAACAACATATGTATCCTATGCGCTAGGTTATATTTTTACAATTCCTTCTGACTGGATTGATAAGGTTACAATTGAATCTATCCCAAACAGCAATGAGATATCATTTTACGAATATGACCGCAAGACTCGGGATGAATTTGATTCAAAGCTACTGTCCATTAAGGTTGTAAAACGCTCCGAGTACGAAAAAGATGCTGTGAACAAAGGTTACTCACTTTTAAAGGATAACGGACAGCTTATGTATACATACAAACTGCACGAAACAAGATCTGAAATCAATTTAAATGAAGCTGAAGTTTTTAAATATTTTGAATTGTTATAATAAAATTAGAATAGGGGGCAGATTAAATTGAAAAAAATACTTGTTTGCGAAGATGAAGAGACCATTAGAGATTTTGTCGTTATCAATTTGCAGCGTTCCGGATATATTACTACGGATGTAAGTTGCGGCGAGGACGCTATAAGGGTTTTTGAGGAACAAAATGGTGATTTTGACATTGCTCTGCTTGATATTATGATGCCGGGAATTGATGGGTTTACTGTGTGCAAACATCTTAGAGAAAAAAGCGATAACATCGGAATTATCATGCTGACTGCCAAAACGCAGGAGATGGATAAGGTGCGTGGACTTATGCTAGGTGCAGATGACTATGTAACAAAGCCATTTTCCCCTTCAGAGTTAGTTGCCCGTGTTGATGCCGTTTATCGTCGTGTTTCCATGGCAACTCAAACCAAAGATGAAAATAAGATGATAACATCGGGTTGCTTTGTGCTAAATGCAAAAGGTAGAACCCTAACAAAGGACGGTGTGCTCATTGATTTGACTCAAGTTGAATATCAAATCATGGAGTATTTTATCAAAAATAAAAATGTAGCACTTGATAGAAACGATATCCTAGAGCACATATGGGGCGACAATTATTATGGTGATATTAAGATTGTCGACGTTAATATAAGAAGGCTTCGTATGAAGATTGAAGATGAACCCTCAAAACCTGTATATATTCAAACCATTTGGGGATTTGGCTACAAGTGGCAGGATTAATATAGACCAATCATTTTTAAAGGAGATGGCAGTGTGGCAATAAAAAGTATTACCCAACGCTGGGTGCTAAATAGCCTTAGTGTTATCCTAGTTGCTATGATATTTATTGCCATGGCTTTCTCCTTCGCCATGAGAAATTTTTACTATAGTGGTGCAAGACAAGCGGTAACCTCTAGGGCAAATAGCGTTTCCAATATCCTGCTTCGTATGGTTGACGATGACACTGTAAACTTTAATGCAGAGCTTAGAAGTGTAGTCGAAAATTCAGAGGAAAAAAATCGCCTTGAAATTACTGCAATTGACCATAATGGAAAAATTGCACTTTCTTCCAGTGGTTTTTCTTATACAAAGCAAGATGAAATGCCAGATTATCTTGAGGCACTCACAAGTGCAGATGGCAAGGGATACTATGTCGGCAAAAATTCAGCTAAGGAAAATATAATGGCAGTATCGGTTATTATTCCATACATCAACGCTGACTATTCTGCAATTCGCTATGTTGTTTCAATGGAGCAGATTGACAAGCTCCTTGTGGTGTATATGTTTATTTTGCTGCTTGTTGCCATTGCAATATTAACCTTTGTAATGATATCTGGGTTTTATTTTATAAAATCTATTGTTATACCGGTACAAGAGGTAGGGGCGGCGGCTAGAAAGTTCGCCACAGGCGATATGAGCACACGCATTATCAAAAAGTCTGATGATGAGCTTGGTGAGCTTTGCGATATTATCAATTACATGGCGGATGAAATATCTACTGCAGAGGAAGTCAAAAATGAATTTATATCCTCTGTTTCCCACGAGCTTAGAACCCCCCTTACAGCAATTAAGGGTTGGAGTGAAACCCTGATGACATTGCCAGAGGATGATAGCATGACAATGCAAAAGGGAATGCGGGTAATCACAAATGAAACCGAGCGTCTATCCTCTATGGTTGAGGAGCTTTTGGACTTTTCCCGTATGCAAAATGGGCGATTGACCCTTGTTAAAACAACCTTGGATTTGCTTGCTGAGCTTGGCGACGCAGTGTTGATTTATACAGACAGAGCAAAGCGTGATAAAATTGAACTAATCTATAATGAGCCTGAAATGGTGTCATTTTTCTTTGGAGATAAAAACCGACTAAGGCAAGTTTTTATCAATGTCATTGACAATGCGCTCAAATATTCTGACACAGGTGACAGCGTGACAATTGATGTAATCGAGGAAAATGGAACGATTAATATCATTGTAGCCGACACTGGTTGTGGAATATCGCAAGCGGATTTGCCTAAAATTAAGACCAAATTCTATAAGGCAAACCTAACACGCAGAGGCTCGGGAATCGGGCTTGCTGTTGCAAATGAAATTATTTTGATGCACGAGGGCGAAATCAATATAACCAGTAAGCTTGATGTTGGAACAACTGTCACAATTAAATTACCCGTCAACCTTAAAAAGGGTGAAACTCGAAAAACTGAAATATCAACCACTATGGAGTTTACTATAGCTGAGGAAGGAAAATTTGATGAAAGAAAATAACAAAACAGCCCATAAAAGTAAAATAGGAGGGCAAGCATTAATTGAGGGAATTATGATGCGAGGCTTAGATAAAGCCTCGATGGCAGTCAGAAAGCCAGATGGTGAGATTGACGTTGAAACATGGGAGCTCAAAAAGCCAAGTGTTTTTAATAAAATTCCTGTCGTTAGAGGAACTGTGAATTTTATCCAGAGCATGACTATGGGTTATAAGTGCCTTTCAAAATCGGCTGAAAAGGCTGGACTTGATGATGACGAAAACTATGAGCCATCTAAATTTGAGAAATGGCTTGACGATAAATTTGGCGATAAGTTGATGGGAATGGTTACCATAGTGGGCACAGTTTTGGGGGTAATTGGCTCATTTTTGCTCTTTATGTTTTTGCCTTCACTTATTGTAAAAGGAATTGATATGTTTATTCCAATAGGTGGATTTAAAGCATTGGTTGAGGGAATAATTAAAATTATTATATTTGTAATATATCTTTCTCTTGTTGCAAAGATGAAGGAAATTAGACGGGTTTACGAATACCATGGAGCAGAACATAAAACTATTTTTTGCTACGAAAATGGACTTCCACTCACTGTTGAAAATGTAAGAAAACAAAGCCGTTTTCACCCAAGATGTGGCACAAGCTTCATCATCATTGTGTTGATTTTGAGCATAATGATTTTCTCGGTTGTAACATGGAGCAGTGTTTTGACACGTACCCTAATCAAGCTTGCCCTTTTGCCACTTGTTGTTGGAATAGCATATGAGCTCATAAAAATTGCAGGACGCTATGACAACTGGTTGACTAGAATAATCTCCTATCCAGGAATAAAATTGCAAAATCTTACAACACGTGAGCCAGATGACAGTCAAATTGAAGTTGCAATCGCTGCAATGGAGGCAGTAATTCCAGAAAATAAGGCAGATGACCAATGGTAGAGGCTACATATAACTCAGCTTATAAGACGGTTTGTGAAATAATTAAGCCTATCACTGAAAACTACATTTTTGAGGCAACTGAACTTTGTTGTCACTTTCTAAATATTAGTAAAACAAAGCTGATTACCACTGACTTGCCTGTTGAAGAAACTGTATATAATAAGCTAATAGATGTTGCAAAAACTCGTGCGAACGGCTATCCACTCCAGTATCTCATTGGAGAGTGGGAATTTTATGGTAGGAAATTTGATGTAGGCGAGGGTGTATTAATTCCAAGGGCAGACACAGAAACGCTCATTGATGTTCTGATTGAGTATGCAAAAGACAAGAAAAGCCTAAGGGTTGCTGATCTTTGCAGCGGAAGTGGTTGCATTGCAGTCACTGTTGCAAAAGAACTTTTAAACCCAGAAGTTTATGCCATTGAAAAAAGCCAAGAGGCATACCATTACCTTCTAAGCAATATCAAAAAAAATCATGCTAATGTCACTGCAAAACTTGGTGATGTGTTAACATTTAACGAAGATTTGTCTGAGTTTGATATTGTGGTTTCAAACCCGCCATACCTTACAGGTGAAGATATGAAAAACCTGCAAAAAGAGGTTTCGTTTGAACCTGAACTGGCGCTTTATGGCGATGATGACGGATTGTTTTTTTACAAAGAAATTACAAAACTTTGGAAAAACAGGATTAAAACGGGTGGACTTTTGGCATATGAAATTGGACAAGGTCAAGAGATTGCTGTAAGTGAGATTTTAAAAGAGCATGGATTTAAAACAATTTGCCAAAGGGCAGATTTATGTGATATAATCAGAGTGGTCTATGGTGTAAAAAACTAACCATATGTAAATATTGAACTAAATAATCATTATAAAATTTATGACGAAACGGGGAACAATCATGGCTCAAAAAATAAAGGATAAACCATTAGTTGAACAGCAAGTTTCTGCTGGGGATAGAAAAAAGGCACTTGAAACTGCAATTAGTCAAATTGAAAAACAATATGGCAAAGGTGCTGTAATGAAGCTTGGACAAGCAACAACAATGAATGTTGATGTCATTTCAACTGGTTCGCTTGGACTTGATATGGCGCTTGGCATTGGCGGCGTTCCTCGTGGACGTATCGTCGAGGTTTATGGCCCAGAGTCATCTGGTAAAACAACAGTAGCATTGCATGTTGTAGCACAAGCGCAAAAAGCGGGTGGAGAAGCTGCATTTATCGACGTTGAGCACGCGTTAGACCCAATCTATGCAAAGGCATTGGGCGTTGATATCGACTCTCTTTTGGTTTCACAACCAGATACAGGTGAGCAAGCGCTTGAAATAATGGAAGCACTAATTCGTTCTGGAGCGATTGATGTGATCGTTCTTGACTCGGTTGCAGCGATGGTAACAAAGGCTGAAATCGAGGGCGAAATGGGCGATACCCATGTTGGACTTCACTCAAGGCTGATGTCACAAGCTCTAAGAAAACTTACTGCTGTGGTATCACGTTCCAACTGTGTAGCGATATTTATTAACCAAATTCGCGAGAAAATTGGTGTGGTTTATGGTAACCCTGAAACTACTCCTGGTGGACGTGCGCTTAAGTTCTACTCTTCCGTTCGTATTGAAGTAAGACGTGGCGAGGCCATCAAAAATGGTACAGAGCTAATCGGAAACAAAACGAAGTGTAAAATTGTGAAAAACAAGGTTGCGCCTCCATTTAAAGAGGTTATCTTTGACATCATGTATGGTGAGGGAGTTTCACGCATTGGTGAGATTATTGACTATGCAGTTGAGGCTGAAATCATCGATAAAAGTGGAGCATGGTTCAGCTATAACGGCGAGCGCCTAGGTCAAGGTCGTGATAAGGTGAAAGCGTTGCTCAAAGAAAACACTGCTTTATGCGAAGAATTGGCTCAAAAAGTAAAAGACCACAGTGCTGAACTTTTACTGAAAACCAAGGAAAAAGCAACAAAAACAGACGCTGATGCTAAAAAAGCTCCAGTAAAAGTAAGTAAGGCGAATCTTGGTGACGATATCGACATCGAGGCAGATGAAGCTGATTTTGAATAATGAAAATTACTGATATTGTAAAAGCTAAGGGTTCTAGGTATACCGTATTTGTTGATGATGAATATTGGTATATCCTAGACCTTGAAATAATAATGGCGAATGCTTTGAAGATTTCAACCGAGGTTGACGAGGATTTTTTAGAGGATATTATGATGCAGGCAGAGCGCCGAAAGGCGAGGGAACGTGCGTATTATCTACTTGGTTATCGTGACCACTCTAAAAAGGAACTTTATGATAAGCTGTTAAAATCTGCACGTCCAGAAATTGCAATGGATATCATAAATATGGTCGAAGAACAAGGTTTGCTTAATGATGAAGATTATGCAGGAAAACTTGCACGCTACTATATGTTAAGCAAAAAATGGGGTGCAAAAAAAGCGTATTATGAGATGCTCAAACGGGGCATTGACAAAGAACTTATACTTTCTGCTATTGACGAATGTGACGTTGACTTTACAGAGCAGATAAAAGCGATAATTGACAAAAAATATTACGATTGCCTTGAAGACTATAAGGGCAAACAGAAGTTAATTGCGGCATTAATGCGTCTTGGATATTCCTATGACGACATAAAAACTGCAATCAGTGAATATAATTAAAGTCGGGGGATATAGAGTGGGAATAAAAGTATCAATGGTATCATTGGGTTGTTCAAAAAATCAGGTTGACGCTGAAATGCTACTTGGAAAAATAAGAAATAATGGTTATGAGCTTGTTGCAAATGTAGGTGAGAGTGACGTAGCGATTGTAAATACTTGTGGATTTATTCAAGCTGCAAAGGAAGAGGCAATCGAAAATATACTAGAGCTTGCACAGCTTAAAAAAGAAGGCACAATCAAAGCAATTATCGTTACCGGTTGTATGGCAGAGCGATATAAAAGTGAAATAATTGATGAAATGGACGAGGTTGACGCTGTTTTAGGCATCGGTTCTAATGATGAAATTTGCGATGCGATTAAAAAGGCTGTTTNNGTCCTTTAAACCAAAGGGAAACCTTAGCATGAATGGTGAAAGAGTGCTTACAACATTGCCGTTTTACGCATATATCAAGGTTGCAGAGGGCTGTGATAACTGTTGCAGTTATTGCGCAATTCCGCAAATCAGAGGCCCTTTCCGTAGCAGACCTATGGAAGAAATCATAGAAGAGGCAAAATGGCTTGCAAGTCAAGGTGTCAAGGAGCTAATCGTCGTTGCACAAGATACAACTCGCTATGGTGAGGACTTGTATGGTGAATATAAACTTGCTACATTGCTAAAAGAGCTTTGTAAGATAGATGGGTTTGCTTGGATAAGACCACTTTATTGCTACCCAGATAAAATTACAGATGAGCTTTTAGATGTAATTAATTCAGAAGATAAAGTTGTTAAATATATAGACATTCCACTGCAACATTGTAACGAGGAAGTTTTGCGTTCAATGAACAGAGGAATGAACAAGCAAGAAATCACTGCGTTAATTGAAAAAATTAGGGCAAAAGTGAAAGACATTACAATTCGCACCACTCTTATTGTTGGATTTCCTGGGGAAACTGACGAGCAGTTTAACGAACTTTGTGACTTTGTAGACGAAATGCAGTTTGACCGTCTAGGTTGTTTTGCTTATTCAGCAGAGGAAAATACTCCTGCGGCTGAAATGGAAAATCAAATTGATGATGAAATTAAGCTAAAACGTGAAGAAATCATTATGACTCAACAAGCTATGATAATGGAAAGACTAAACCAACAAAAACTTTTTACAACAGTTCGTGTAATCGTCGAAGGTTTCGATAAATTTGGGGAATGCTATTTTGGCAGAACTGAGGCAGATGCCCCAGAAGTTGATGGTAAAATCTTCTTCACAAGCGATACACAACATACAATGGGCGACTTTGTCGATGTAGTAGTGAATGAAGTTTTGGATTATGACCTTGTTGGAACACGAGTATAACGAATTCTAAAGGATGTGCTATGGCTTGAATACACCTAATAAATTGACCCTTTTACGGGTAGTGCTGGTGCCTGTTTTTCTAGCTTTTTTAATGATAAATAATATTTCATATAACTATATTTATGCACTGATTGTGTTTTCGGTAGCGTTATTAACAGATTTGCTGGATGGATATTTGGCCCGCAAAAACAACCAAGTAACCACATTTGGTAAATTTTTAGATCCGCTTGCCGATAAAGTGCTTGTAATTTCTGCTATGATTTGCTTTATTGAACTTGGTTTTGCAAGTTCTGTTGCTGTAGTAATTATCATTGCCAGAGAGTTTATGGTGACATCAATTCGCCTTGTAGCGCTTTCTTCTGATGGAAAAGTAATTTCAGCAAGCATTTTAGGTAAAATCAAAACGATTATCTCCATGGTAGCGGTAATTGGTACGTTGGCACTATGCGCTTTGGGACAGATATTCACTTTACCAGCTTGGATTGACATTCCTTTGATTGCAAATGTTTTCATGTGGATTGCAGCACTAATCACAGTAATTTCAGGACTTGAATATCTTTTTGCAAATAAAGGAAGTATAAATACCACAAAATAGCTTGTCATTTTGTAAATATTATGATATAGTACACATATAATACAGTAATATATAAATGCAATGATGCAGAAATAGTAGCAGTTACCCTGTTTTTTAAGAGAGTGGAACATTTGGTGTAAGTTCCATAACTACAGTTACTGTGAAGTGCCTCTGCTATGCAGGTGATGGGAAAATTATAGTATCATCATTCGGGTTAATCTCCGTTATAGGGATTCTTTCAAGTTATAAGATGAAGTGGAACCGCGAGTTATCGCCTTCGTTTAAGAGTATATTGCTTTTGAACGAAGGCTTTTTTATTTTACAAAAGAGGAGGGATTTTATTGTTTAATAATATTAGATATGACATCGATTCAATAAAAAAGCGTGACCCTGCAGCGAGAAATTCCTTTGAGATTTTCATGCTTTATGCTGGACTTCATGCAGTCATTTGGTATCGTATATCTCGTTTTTTCTATAAACATAAACTATATTTCCTTGCAAGGTTTTGCTCTCAATCCGGCAGATTTTTTACAGGAATAGAAATTCATCCAGGTGCTCAAATTGGCAGAGGCTTATTCATTGACCACGGAAGTGGAGTTGTAATCGGTGAAACCACCATAATCGGTGAAAATTGTACCATCTACCAAGGAGTAACTTTGGGTGGAACAGGAAAAGATAAAGGTAAACGTCATCCAACACTAGGCGATAATGTGCTTGTAGGCAGTGGTGCCAAAATTCTAGGTCCATTTCGAGTAGGTGACAATGCAAGAATTGCAGCCAATGCTGTTGTGCTTGACGAAGTACCCGATAATTCAACGGCAGTTGGTGCGCCTGCTAGAATTGTTCGCAGAAATGGGGTTAGGGTTTGTGCAGATATGGATCAAATTCATATACAAGATCCGGTTGCGCAAGAACTTTGTAAGCTTCAAGTAAGGATTGATAAATTGACTGAGGAACTTAAAAAGATGAAAGAGGAAGGTAAAAATGAAGATATATAACACTTTAATAAGAGCCAAACAAGAGTTTTTTCCTATTGAAAAGGATAAAGTAAAAATGTATACCTGTGGACCTACTGTATATAATTTTGCACATATAGGAAATTTAAGGACGTATATTCATGAAGATATATTACAAAAAACCTTAGAATATTTAGGCTATGATGTAAAAAGAGTAATGAACATTACTGACGTTGGCCATTTAGAATCTGATGCAGATGATGGCGAGGACAAAATGCTAAAGGGCGCTTTGCGGGAAAACAAAACAGTGTGGGAAATTGCAGATTTTTATACCCAAGCATTCTTTAATGATTGTTCAAAATTGAATATTAAAAAACCAACTGTTTTAGCTAAAGCAACAGATTATGTTGATGATTATATTGCATTTATCAAGGCTTTGGAGGATAAAGGATTTACCTATTTTGAAAATGGAAATGTATATTTTGACATTTCTAAAAGAGAAGACTATACAAAATTATCGGGTATGAACTTAGAAGAACTGCAAACAGCTGCCAGAGATGATGTAATGGAAGACATTCATAAACGAAATCCACAAGATTTCGTATTATGGTTTACAAAATCAAAATTTGAAAATCAAGCTATGAAATGGGATTCTCCATGGGGTGTTGGATATCCTGGGTGGCATATCGAGTGTTCGGTTATCTCTTTAAAAAACCTTGGAAATCATATGGATATTCACTGTGGGGGTGTCGACCATATTCCTGTTCATCATACGAATGAAATGGCCCAAACCGAAAGCTACACAGGCGAAAAATGGGTGAATTATTGGTGGCATAGTGAATTCTTGCTTGATAAAGACGGCAAGATGAGTAAATCAAATGGCGAATTTTTAACAGTCAGCCTGCTTGAAAAGAAAGGGTATAATCCGCTTTCTTATCGCTACTTTGCGCTAAATTCTCATTACAGAAAGCAACTTGCTTTCTCTTTTGATTCGTTAAAGCAAGCAGAAAATGCTTATAGCAAATTGAAAAACAGAGTTGCTTCATTGATAACTGGCAACGATGATGCTTCTATAGAGGGTGAAAAAGAAAAATATAAACAATTATTTACTGAATGTATTTCTGACGATTTGAATACAGCTAATGCAATTACAGTATTGTTTGATGTGCTAAAGGCTGATGATATCAATAACAAGCAAAAGCTTGAATTAGTAAAGGATTTTGAAACAGTATTGTCACTTGGACTTTTTGAAGAGGAAAAGGAAGAGGAAATTCCACAAGAAATTTTAGACTTGGTTGAGGAGCGTATTGAGGCTAGAAAAGCAAAAGATTTTGCAAAAGCAGATGTTGTTCGTGATAAAATTATTGAACTAGGATATAATGTTGAAGAAACTCGCCAAGGAACAAAAATTACAAAAAAAGCATAGGGGAGTGAAACTGTGTTTTCTAAGATTATAACTGTAACATTAAACCCATCGATTGACGTAACCCTTTGGATTGATAAGATTGACTTTGACGAACCAGTAAAGTGCAAAAAAGAAAAATACTACCCAGGTGGAAAAGGACTTAACGTTTCAAGGGTGCTTACCGCTTTATCTGTGAAAAATACAGCACTTGGAATTACCGGAAAAGATAATAAACAAAAGCTTTCACGATTGCTCGATGACGAAAATGTAATCTATGATTTTATCGAAAATGACGGTACAATCAGAGAGAACTTATCAATTGTACTGCCGAACAACAAAATGGTTAAAATTAATCGGGAAGGTTTTTTTGTCACACCAAAAATTTTAGATAGTCTAAAAGAAAAAATTAAGGCACAAATCGAAGATATAACCTCGACATTAATCATATTTGCAGGGAGTTTACCTCAAAATGTAACGAAGGAGCATTATAAATCCCTTGTGCTTGAGTTTAAGCAAGAGGGTGCAATCATTGTGCTTGATAATGACATTTTTTCTGTTGAAGATTTAAAAGAAATTTCACCATTTTTAATCAAACCCAATTCTATTGAGATAGCACACATCTTTGGAAAATCAAAAGTTACCACTCAGCAAGTAAGAGAATACGCAAAAATACTAGCAGAATTTACTGATCATGTGCTTGTAAGCATGGGTTCAAACGGACTTTTATATTGTAGCAAAAAAGAGCTCATGACAGCGTCCGTGCCTTGTGTTCAAGTGAAATCAACAATAGGGGCAGGAGATACAACACTTGCTGGCTTTATTGCGGCTCTCCACGAAAATAAAAGCATTAAATGGGCGTTACGTTTTGCAGCCTCATGCGGAACAGCTTCAGTTGGTCTTGAGGGGACTGATGTTATCACCAAAGAACAGGTCGACTCTATCATCAATCAAGTGAGACTCATCTAGGGGATATTCACAAATTGTTCACCAAATTTTACTTTATAGTATACTTTTTTAACTCAATTTTTATGTTATAATATAAAGAGCAAAGGAGAATAGGTTTGCACCTATTCTCTACGTTCGTTTATGCGAGCGTGTTTAACGAATAAAAATTAATAATATTAAAGGTGAGGGATGGTATTAATTGAGAATTATGAAATTAACTTCAATATTACTTTGTTCTGTATTTTTTTTGACAGGCTGTATGGAGCCTACCACAACAGGGATGCAAGAAGAAGAGATTGAGTTTGTTCAACTTAACGAGAAAAAAGAAGGACAAGAAATCGCGGTGATTGAAACTTCAAAAGGTACAATCAAGATGGTTCTCTTTCCAAATGAAGCCCCTAAAACTGTCGCTCAGTTTAAAAAACTTATCCAAGAGGGCTTTTATAATGATAAGGAAATCTTTATTAAACCAGATTTCAAGGCATTTATAACAGGGGCAAATGATGCAAGCGGAGCCAAAGGCAAAATAGCTACCGATGATGGAAAAGCATTGCAATGTGAGGTAACACCAAATTTGTGGCATTTTAGTGGTGCGGTTTCTGTGCTAGGCTATGAAAAAAGTAGATTTAGCAAAACATTGCTGTCCGATAGCAGGTTTTTTATCGTTGGTGATATAGATGCTACCAACGACATGGTTAGCCAAATGGAAGAATTCAAATATCCTCAGAGAGTAATTAATGCATATAAGGAGCACGGTGGACTTCCTCAATATACAGGAGCATACACTGTTTTTGGACAAGTCTATGAGGGGCTTGAGATTGTAAATGAAATTATTAATTTGACAGCTAATGAGGAAACTGCTTCTCCGCAAGACGGAACAAAGATAATTAAAATTGAGCTTTCAAAGTACGAGAAACCAACACAATAACAGAGGAGAATGACCGATGAAATTAATGAGAAAAATTTTGATGATTACCACCGCATTGGCATTGGCTGCGTCACTTTTTACAGGCTGTTCAAAGGCCGGAAAAGCCGGTGAAGAAGATGGTCTACTGCAATTTAAAGAGCCACAAAAGGGTCAGCAAATTGCCACAATGAAAATCAAAGATTTTGGTGATGTAAAGATTATGCTTTTCCCAGAGCAAGCGCCAAAAGCTGTAGAAAACTTTACTACCCATGCAAAGAATGGCTATTATGACGGACTTACTTTCCACCGTATTATTGCAGATTTTATGATACAGGGTGGCGACCCAGATGGCACAGGTGGTGGTGGCCAAAGCATCTGGGGAAAACCATTCAAGGATGAATTTTCACCAAAGCTTAGAAACTTTACAGGAGCACTTTCAATGGCTAATAGTGGACCAGATACAAACGGTAGTCAGTTCTTTATTGTAAACACACCCGCTGTTTCTGCTGAAGAAATGGAGTATTCTAATANNACTGTTGTGCGTGTTAGTTATGGGCATAATCCGATTGATAATTATACTGAAACTGACAAAGCAAAATACGCTGAAGTTGGTGGAACCCCACATCTTGACGATGTTCATACTGTTTTCGGACAAGTTTATGAGGGATTGGATATAATTAAAAAGGTAATGGAAGTTGAAGTAGATGCATCTGCTATGCCAACTACTCCAGTTATTATTGAAACAATCGAAATTTCTACTGTAAAATAAAGTTATGACATAAAAAAATCCACCTTTTACAAGGTGGCTTTTTTTGCGTACTGATTGTACTACAAACTAGGCAATTACATCTTTTTCGTCTGCAAAATAACTCTTTTTGTGTGAGCAAATTGGACAGATCTCTGGTGCATCGGTACCTGAGTGTTCATGACCGCAGTTCTCACATTTCCAGGAAATTTCCTCATCACGCTTAAAGACTTTATTATCTGTCAATTGTGTGATATATTTGCGAAATCTCGCTTCGTGTTCCTTTTCAATTTCAGCAACACCCTCAAATAGAAATGCTATCTTATCATAGCCCTCTTCTTTTGCAACTTTTGCA
>DBGA01000004.1 GCA_002295325.1 Ruminococcaceae bacterium UBA866
CATCAGCAGGAGTATCAGCATTTGCTCTAATATCAAGTCTTCTGAATTTGTCAGCCCATGCCATCAAACGGTCAAAGTCACCTGAAATAGAAGCCTCAACAGTTGGAAGAGCTGTTCCATAGATGTTACCTGTTGAACCGTCTAGTGATATGAAATCCCCTTCAGTAAAGGATTGTCCACCAAGTGAGAAAGTTTTAGCATCTTCGTCGATCGAAATTTCGCCACAACCAGATACACAGCAAGTGCCCATACCACGAGCAACTACTGCTGCGTGAGATGTCATACCGCCACGAGCTGTAAGGATACCTTGTGCAACGTGCATACCCTCGATATCTTCAGGAGAAGTCTCCAAACGAACAAGGATAACAGGCTCACCTTTTTGAGCCATATCAACAGCAGCCTCAGCAGTGAATACAACCCTACCACAAGCAGCGCCAGGAGAGGCAGGAAGTGCAGAACCAATTGGTTTTGCAGATTTCAGAGCCACTGAATCAAATTGTGGGTGAAGAAGAGCATCAAGTTGTTTTGGATCAATCATCAAAACAGCTTTCTCTTCTGTAATCATACCCTCATCAACCAAATCGCAAGCGATTTTTAGCGCAGCAGCTGCTGTACGTTTACCATTACGAGTTTGTAGCATATAAAGTTTACCTTCTTCGATAGTAAACTCCATATCCTGCATATCGCGGTAATGTTTTTCAAGGGTATAAACAATTTTATAGAATTCATCATAAATAGCAGGATTCTCGGCTTTTAGTTGGTCAATTGTGAACGGTGTTCTTACACCCGCAACAACGTCCTCGCCTTGAGCGTTCATTAGGTATTCTCCATAAAGTTTGGCTTCACCAGTTGAAGGGTTACGAGAGAACGCAACACCAGTTCCAGAAGTGTCGCCCATGTTGCCAAATACCATTGCTTGGATGTTTACAGCAGTACCCCAGTTTGATGGGATATCATTCATACGTCTGTAGTAGTTTGCACGAGGGTTGTCCCATGAACGGAAAACTGCTTTAACAGCGCCCATCAATTGCTCTTTTGGGTCACTTGGGAAGTCTGAGCCAATTGCGGATTTATATTCAGCTTTAAAGAGTCTAGCTAATTCTTTTAAATCATCAGCAGATAAATCAGTATCAAGAGTGACTCCTTTAGCTTCCTTCATTTTGTCAATTAGTACTTCAAAATGTTTTTTGCCAACTTCCATAACAACGTCAGAATACATTTGAATAAAACGACGGTATGAGTCATAAGCAAAACGAGGATTGCCTGTTTTTGCTGCAAAGCTTTCAACAACATTATCGTTTAAACCAAGGTTAAGGATAGTATCCATCATACCTGGCATTGAAGCCCTTGAGCCTGAACGAACAGAAACGAGAAGTGGATTGTCTAAGTCACCAAATTTTTTTCCGCAAATTTTTTCAAGCTTTGATATATACTCCATGATCTCGGCTTGAATATCATCATTGATGATTTCATTATCGTCATAGTATTGAGTACAAGCTTCGGTAGTTACCGTGAAACCTTGTGGAACGGGCATGCCAAGATTGGTCATTTCAGCAAGGTTAGCACCTTTGCCGCCTAGTAGCTCACGCATTGAGCCACTGCCTTCAGAAAAAAGGTAAACGAATTTTTTGCTCACTTTAAAACTCCTCCAATATTAAATTGTAACTACGAAATTAAACCTGCATACATCCCGAATACAAGTCGCTTTCGTGCAGCGGTATAACACCTACGATTCTGTTCGTTGTGTATTTATTCATTATAGCAAATACTATTAAAATTTGCTACATATTTATTGAAAAAGTAGAGGATATTTAGAATCTTTTTAAAAAGTGACAAACTTTATCGTTTTTACTTGAAAAAGATGGTTATTATTGCAATAATATAAGTAGAAAATATAATGGAATAAATAATACACAATAGAAAATGTTTACAAAACAGAGGTGAAATTTATGCTAAATAAATCTGCTATTATATTGGCTGCAGGACAAGGCACTCGCATGAAGTCTGATAATCCAAAAGTGTTGTGTGAGGTGCTTTTTAAACCCATGATAAATTGGGTAATTGATGCTTGCAATGATGCAGGGATTGAAAACATTTGCGCTGTCACCGGCTATAAAAGTGAAATGGTGAAAAATGCGATTGAAGATAAAATAGAAGTTGCCATTCAAGAAAAGCAACTAGGTACAGGTCATGCAGTCATGATGGCAAAGGAATTCTTGGAAAAGAACGCTGATGGTGACGTAATTGTACTAAACGGAGATGCTCCGTTTATAGATATATCTACCATTGAAAGTGCTTATGATATGCACAAAAAGCAAAATAACGCAGTAACTGTTATTACCGCTAGGCTAGATAATCCTATGGGCTATGGCAGAATTTTGAGGAACCATAATGGAATTGAGCGTATCGTTGAGCAAAAAGATGCTTCAACTGATGAACTTATGATAGACGAAGTCAACTCCGGTGCATACTGGTTTAACGTACGTTATCTTTTAGATGTGCTATTTGAGGTTGACAATTCAAATGCACAGGGTGAATACTATCTTCCCGATACCATTGCATTGTCACTAAAAAAAGGCCGCAAGGTAAATGCCTATATTTCACAAAATCCTGACGTAATCCTTGGCGCAAATTCAAGAAAGGATTTGCTAAACTTAAATAATATTGCAAAGCAACGTGTTCTTGATAATCATATGGAAAACGGTGTTGAATTTGTTAGTCTTGATGGAGTCATTGTTTCAAAAGAGGTGAAAATTGGAAAGGGTACTGTTATTTTGCCGGGTACAATTCTGCGTGGGAATACTACCATCGGCTGTGATTGCGTCATAGGTCCAAACAGTCTAGTTGAAAACTCAATAATAGCAGAGCGAACAAAGCTCAATGCAACACAATGTTATAACTCGCAAATTGAGTCAGATGTTTCAATCGGTCCATTTTGCCATATTCGCCCCAATTCACACATTATGAATGGGGTGCATTTAGGCGATTTTGTTGAAGTCAAGAACTCCACTATAGGGGAAGACACACACGTTTCACATCTTACTTATGTTGGCGATAGTGATGTAGGAAAACGCGTTAACTTTGGTTGTGGGGTTGTAACGGTAAACTATAATGGTAAATCAAAAGCCCGTTGCACAATTGGTGACGATGCGTTTATCGGTTGTAACACAAATCTAGTTGCGCCGGTAACCGTTGGCGATAAAGGCTACACTGCGGCGGGTTCAACCATTACAGAGGATGTTCCAGAAGAAAGTCTGGCGATCGCAAGGGCAAGACAAGTGAATAAAGATGGGTATAATAAAAAACTAAGAGGATAGGTTTCAATATATAAATGATTGTATAAAAGGAGGCTATTTTTGAAAAAGAAAACAAAGGTTATTATCATGATTGTAGTTTTAGCTTTGGTTGGCTTTAACTCGTGGCACTTTATATCTGACCAAAATCACAATGTTTTTTGCTATTTTGGTCTTACACTTCAAATAATCGGTGTTGTTGTGTTCACATTTGCTAGATGCCATACTCTACTTAAAAATAAAATTTTCAAGCTAGATAATGATACTCCATAAAGGATTCCTTAATACCTCCCCCTGAAACGGTCATTTCATAACCATATCATATGAGAAAAAGGAGAAAAGCCGATGAATCTACATGGCAAAGACATCAAAATTTTCACAGCCAACTCAAACAAAAAGGTGGCAGAACAGATTGCAAAGGGTTTAGGTCTTCCAGTTGGACAATCTGAGGTTACAACGTTTTCTGATGGCGAAATTTCGGTCTCAATCAAGGAGTCCGTTCGTGGCTCTGATGTGTTCGTGGTACAATCGACTTCCCATCCTGTAAACAACAATCTGATGGAACTTCTTATTATGTGTGATGCCTTTAAACGTGCTTCGGCAGGTCGAATTACTGCGGTTATTCCATATTTCGGATATGCAAGGCAAGATAGAAAATCAAGAGCAAGAGATCCTATCACAGCAAAGCTTGTAGCAGATTTAATTGTGACGGCAGGTGCCGACCGTGTGCTAACAATAGATTTGCACGCTCCACAAATTCAAGGCTTTTTCAACGTGCCGGTAGACCATTTGTTAGGAGTTCCAATTTTAGCTCCTTATTTTATTGAAAAGTTTAAATATTGTAAGAATGATATTGTTGTGGTTTCTCCAGATTTAGGCTCAGTTACAAGGGCACGCAATTTTGCCGCTAAAATTAACGCTCCTCTTGCAATTGTTGATAAACGCCGTCAAAGGGCAAATGTGTGTGAGGTTATGAACATTATCGGTGATGTTAAGGGTAAAAAAGTCGTCTTAGTCGATGACATGATTGATACAGCAGGAACTCTTTGCAATGCGGCTGAGGCTGTGATTGAAAAGGGTGGAGCAATTGAGGTTTATGCCTGTGCAACCCATGGTGTTCTATCAGGACCCGCAATTGAGCGTATCAACAATAGTGTAATAAAAGAGGTAGTTCTCCTTGACACTATTGCATTACCGGCTGAAAAAGCTTGTGATAAAATCGTACAAATCGAGGTTGGGCATGTGTTTGCCCAAGCGATTGATCGTATTTATCAAGACAAGCCTGTTTCACCTTTATTTGGATAAATAAGCATAGTTCACTATAATGGTTAGCATTTTTTAAAAATGCTAACCATTATATCTATTGTCAACAAATTACTTGTCAACACTTTAAATCGGTGATATAATAATAGATTATAAGAATAAGTAGAAAGAGGGTAAAAAAATGGTTGAGATAAAAATTGAATTAACCCAAAATAGGAAAGAGAAACCAACCGACGAGTCAAAATTAGGTTTTGGAAGATGCTTTACAGACCACATGTTTATTATGGACTATACTGTAGGGCAGGGTTGGCACGATGCAAGAGTTGTCCCTTATGGTCCAATTTCACTTGATCCATCATGTTCTGTTTTTCATTACGGACAAGAAGTTTTTGAAGGAATGAAAGCATATAAGGTTGCAAATGGCGACATACAATTATTTCGCCCAGAAGAAAACTTTAAGCGTCTAAATGTTTCAAATGAGCGTCTTTGCATTCCACAAATTGATGTTGATATGTGTATCGAGGCTCTAAGAACACTTGTAAAAGTTGATCAAGATTGGATTCCTACAAGTGAGGGAACATCACTATATATTCGTCCATTTATTATTGGTTGCGAGCCAGTGTTAGGCGTGCACCCTGCAAATAACTATAAATTTATTATCATACTTTCACCTGTTGGTTCTTATTATGCAGGTGGACTTGCTCCGGTTAAAATCTTTGTTGAGTCAAGCTATGTTCGTGCGGTGCGTGGTGGTATCGGCAGTGCAAAAACAGGTGGTAATTATGCGGCTTCTCTAAAAGCACAGCAAGATGCCAAAGGCTATTCGCAGGTTTTATGGCTTGACGGTATTGAGAGAAAGTATATTGAAGAAGTTGGCGCAATGAATGTATTTTTCGTAATAGGTGATGAAATTATTACACCTGCACTTCAAGGCTCAATTCTACCAGGTATCACAAGAAAATCTTGCATTGAGATTCTAAAATCATGGGGATACAACGTAAGTGAACGCAAGATTTCAATTGATGAAGTTGAGGAAGCTGCAAAAAATGGCACTCTAAAAGAAATGTTTGGAACAGGAACAGCGGCAGTTATTTCTCCTGTTGGCGAGCTTAAATATAAAGATGAGACAATTACAATTGGCCACAACAAAATTGGCGAGATAACTCAAAAGTTATATGACACTTTAACCGGAATTCAACTTAGCAAAAATGAGGATAAATTTGGTTGGATAGTTAAAATATAAATTATTAGTAGAATATAAAGACAAAGAGGCAACGNNCGTTGCCTCTTTGTCTTTATATAATTTTTTTTACTCATGCCTTCAACAAACAGCAAAAATTGTTTTTGCATTTTTAACTCTTTATATGATATCGACTTTAATTGTAATTTTCATAAGAGTTACTGTCTATAACTTTATCTTAAGGTTAATCTATTTTTAGGATAAATAGTAATGATTTTCTTTAAAATTGTCAACAAATTTAATTATATGTGTGGTATAATGATTACAATTAATAATTATGATTGGAGTTTGTAAAATGCAATATGAAAAATCTTGCGGCGCAATTGTCTATCGCAAGTTTCATGGCAATGTTGAGCTTTTGCTCATCAAGAATGCAAACGGTGGACATTGGTCTTTTCCAAAAGGGCACGTAGAACACGATGAAACTGAGGAAGAAACTGCATTGCGTGAAATAAAGGAAGAAACAGGGATAGACGTTATACTCGATGCGAATTTTCGACAAGCAATAACATATGCACCCAAAAAGGACATAACAAAAGATGTAATTTATTTTCTAGCCAGAGCAACCTCATATGACTATACTCCTCAAGAAGAGGAAATTGCACAGATAAAATGGGTTGAGATTAATCATGCTAATTCGATTTTGAGCTATGATAATGATCGCCAGCTAGTGACAAAAGCAAAAGGGATTATAAAAGATAGCTATTAAATTTTAAATGGGGTTAGTCAAGTGGTAAAATTTATTTCAAACCAAAAAGTTGAAGTTGACATTCATAATATGACACATGAGCAAGCAAAACGATATCTTGTACAGTTTTTAAACTCTGTCAATGGGAGTGTCAAAGAGGCAAGCATAATCCATGGATATTCTGGTGGCACAGTGCTCAAAGATATGGTGCAAAAGGGGCTGCGCCATCCTAAAATTAAAGCAAAAGTAAAGAGCATGAACGAAGGTATTACAATTTTAATGCTAAATTAAAAAATGCACCACAAACGTAACAGTTTGTGGTGTATTTCTTTATTGCTGATAGGCAATTTTATAAATTAGCTCTTTATAGGGTTCAAAACTCTTAACATTGAATGTTTTTTGATAGCTCATGATTTTTAAGGGTAGAAAATCATCACCCACATGTAGCGGGGGCATCAGATAGTAAAAATCGTTATAAATAAAACCGTGACGTTCATAAAATCCAATCCTGCGAATTTGCATCTCGTCATTAGGAAGTTCAACTTCCAAAATGACATCTTTCTGATATTTCTCAATCACAAAGTCAAGCAAATCTCCACCAAAACCTTGTCCTCTAACACTTTCATCGGTTGCGAAATTTTCAATGAAAATAAACTCACCCAAATCCCAAACAATCATAAATCCTAAAACCTTGTTATTATCGTTCCCAACACATTCAATGTTATAATGTTTATTTGTTGTAAAAAGCTCATATTGTTTTTCTTTTGTACGCATTTCACAATCAGGAAATGAGGCATCCATAATTTCAAAGATGCGTTCAAACTCTAACTCTGTAGCATGAAAATATAGCCGTTGCATAAGTACCTCCCAAGTTGGTATTACTAATAATTATAGCAGAGTGAATGGAATTGTCAAATTGAGCGCAGAAAAGAGGCTATCTCGCTAACTTAATAAGTTAGTGTGACAGCCTCTTCTTTTATATTATAGTTTTACATGGTAAATATCTTTGACAATTCCTCTTCGAGTAAATGGATCTTTAAAAATGAACGGTTCTCCATTACAATCAAACAAAGGCGCTGCCGCTGCATCGTCCTTTCTTAGATATCGTAATGAAATTTGAATTGGTGTTTCAAAAGTATATGGATTCATTTGATCAAGCGCAAGATACGCTTCTTTTACTTCCGAATAAATTTGTTTGCAAGCTTCTTTTGGATGCAAACTGATTGCAGAGTTCCAAGAAAGACTTTGTTTGGTTACTACTGTTTTAATCCATGGGAAAGATTCTTTCGCTTGTTCAATTGCTTTATCATCAGAAGAAGCAAAGATAACAGGTACTTGATGTTCACCTGCAAAAGCTGCATCAAGTTGCATTTCCCCTACATCTATTCCATTTACTTGATAAGATTGATATGCAACTGTGCTGTATGTATGAGAAAGCACGCCATCTTGTGTGTTTGCATGGCTATGATATCCGATAAATAAAACGCCTGCAAAAGTATGATCTATTTTGGGGAAACGCTCTTTGTGTCCGCTTCCCAATACGATTTTACAACGTTCATCTAACAAATCATAGTCAAGATTAATACCAGTGCTATGGTTATCCCATATCCAAACTTCTTCAGCGCCCATATCAAATAATGCAGTTGCTGCCGCATTGGCTTCTAAGGTTGCTTGTTTGCGGACAAACTCATAATGAAAATCTTTTTTGATGCCTTCATGAGGGTATCCCACTGCACATGCTACTCCTTCGCAATCGACTGCGATATAAAATTTGTTTCTCATAATATCCCTACCTTCCTTTTTTGTGTACATTTACGATATCTTCATAATAGCAGTTTAATTTTGGAAAATCAAGGACAATAAAAGGCTGTATCACTAACTTAATTAGTTAGCAAGACAGCCTTTTTTATTATGCATTAATTATTGAGCGTCTTTGTTCCAAGAATACATTTTTCTAAGTTCTGCACCAACTTTTTCAAGCTCATGCTCCTTTTTCATTCTTCTAGTAGCCTCAAAATGAGGACGTTTTACTTGGTTTTCAAGTATCCAGTTTCTTGCAAAGGTACCGTCTTGAATTTCAGTTAAAACTTTCTTCATTTCTTTTTTAGTTTCATCAGTGATGATGCGTTTGCCAATCTCGTAGTCGCCATATTCAGCAGTATCAGAGATTGAATCTCTCATCTTAGAAAAACCACCTTGATAGATAAGGTCAACGATAAGCTTCATTTCGTGAATACACTCAAAATATGCATTTTGAGGATCATAACCAGCCTCAACTAATGTTTCAAAACCAGCCTGCATAAGGGCAGTTACACCGCCACAAAGAACAGCTTGCTCGCCAAATAAATCTGTTTCAGTTTCTTGCTTAAATGTAGTTTCCAACACGCCGGCACGAGAACCGCCAACACCAGCAGCATATGCGAGTGCAGTTTCAGTTGCTTTACCGCTTGCGTCCTGTGCAACTGCAATAAGGCAAGGAACACCTTTGCCTTCAACATATTCAGAACGAACTGTATGCCCAGGCCCTTTTGGTGCAATCATAACAACGTCAACGCCCTCAGGAGGGGTGATTTGTCCATAGTGAATGTTAAATCCATGAGCAAATGCAAGGGTTTTTCCAGCAGTCATATGCTGAGCAATGTGCTCGTAGTAAACACCAGATTGTCGCTCGTCTGGTAGCAATATCATAACCAAATCAGCAGCTTTTGCAGCTTCTCCAACAGTAGCAACTTTAAGTCCAGCCTTTTGAGCTTTCTCCCAAGATTTACTTCCGTCGTAAAGTCCAACGATAACATTAACGCCACTTTCGTGTAGGTTTAGTGCGTGTGCGTGTCCCTGTGAGCCATATCCGATAACAGCAACAGTCTTTCCTTTTAATAAATCAAGATTACAGTCTTTTTGATAAAATAGTTTTGCCATAATTTTTTCCTCCATTTTTATAAGTAGTGTTTGTGGTGAAAAGCTGTTTTTTGTAAAAAGTTGAGCCACACCTATATAAAATGTTGAACCTCTTTGTAAGAGGTCTGCATATTAGGAGCATAATGCTCCGTTTATATCGCGAATAAAACTAATACGAAAGTGAAATTGAGATGCCCGCGTCACACTTTCAGTAGTGATATTAACTTACGCCTTAATGATGTTTGTACCCTTTTCTAATGCGATTGTGCCAGTCCTAACTACCTCAAGAATTTTGTAGGGTAGCAATAACTCCATGATAATTTCAACTCTTTCGCAAGTATCAGATATTTCTATCGTCATTGTGGTTTTTGAAATATCGCAGACTTTGGCTTCCATAACACGAGCAACATCCATGATATCGCCACGAGTTTTAGGGGAACACTCTACCTTTATCAGCATAAGCTCACGAGAGATTGTTTCCTCGGGCAAAAGCCTTTTTAGTTTAATCACATCTATTAGTTTGTTTAATTGTTTTTCAACCTGTTCAACGGTATGATCGTCTCCATCCACAACAATTGTGATACGTGAAATGGTAGGGTCTTCTGTAATTCCGACAGCAAGGCTGTCGATGTTAAACCCTCTTCTTGAAAAGAGCCCAGATATTCTGGATAAAACACCAGCGTGGTTTTCAACAAGGATAGATATTGTATGTTTCATATCAGCAGGCTTAGCCTGCACCCCCTTCGCACGCAAACTATCATAAAAAAGTTTTTTATGCGCCTGCGCTGTAAATAATATCATAAAATTACTGTAGGGAGCGACTATTAGTCGCTCCGAGGAACGGTTAATAACCGTTCCCTACAATAAGCTGTGCTTTTTAAAGCTGACTATAATGTAGCTTCTTGAGGGCTTACAATACATTCAAGTAAAAATGCCTCGTTGCAGTTTAGCAGTTCTTCAATTGCAGACTCAATGCCACAGTCATCACTAATTCGCTTCGACTTCATTGAATAAGCAGTTGCAAGGCTGACAAAATCGGGATTTCCATCTAAGAATACGGCAGTTTGATTGCCGTTATATTTTGCGTCTTGCACCTCACGAACCATTCCAAGACGAGAGTTATTCATTACGATTATTTTAATTGGAAGCTTGTTTTGACAAATTGTTGCAAGGTCCATCATCTGCATTTGAAAAGAACCATCGCCACAAATTGCAACCACCTGTTTTGTTGTATCAGCAAGCTTTGCACCGATTGCAGCAGGGATAGAATAACCCATTGTTCCCATACCACCACTGGTTAAGAAACGACCATTTTCAACATTGTACCCTCTAGCCGACCAAATTTGATTTTGACCTACGTCGGCAACAATAACAGTATCGTCGCAGGCTTTAGCACATAGTGTGGAAATAACCTCTTTGGGGCTAACAACTCCGTCAAAATTTGTCTTAGTGCTTAGCTTACTACTTTTAAGCTTGGCTGTCCAGTTTTCAAAGGAAATATTCCTCAAATTCTCACAAATTTGAGAAAGTATTATCTTAGCATCACCAACAAGTGGAATGTCAATATCCATGTTCTTGCCGATTTCAGCAGGGTCAATATCAATATGTACAATCGTTGCAGATTTGCAAAGCCCCATAGGGGACATAATCGCTCTGTCACCAACTCGAGCACCAATAATTAAGAGAATATCAGCAGTATTCATTGCTTTATTTGCAGATGCCTCGCCGTGCATACCAATCATACCTAGGTTTAACTCATAATTTGGTGAGATTGAGGAAATGCCCATCATTGTGGTTACAATTGGAATATTTGCAGTTTCAGATAATCTGCGTAATTCATTGGTTGCATTTGCAGCAAAAACACCACCGCCAGCACAGATTAAAGGGCGTTTGGATTTAGCCAAAGCAGAAACAACACGTTTAATTTGTCCTGAATTGCCCTGAACACTAGGTTTATAGCTACGTATATCTATCGTTTCGGGATACTCAAATTCAATCATTTCCTTCTGAATATCCATTGGAATATCAATCAAGACAGGACCTTGTCTGCCCGTTCCTGCAATGTGAAATGCCTCCTTGAAAATGCGAGGGATATCAGCCGCATTTTTCACAAGATAACTGTGTTTCACAAATGGCTCAGCAGAGCCTGTAATGTCAGCCTCTTGAAAAACGTCACGTCCAAGCATATCGCTTGAAACCTGCCCAGTAATTACAACTAACGGAATTGAATCCATATATGCAGTTGCAATCGCAGTGATAAGATTTAACGCCCCTGGTCCAGAGGTTGCAATGCACACTGCTGGTTTTTTGCTTATCCTTGCATACCCACTGGCTGCGTGCCCCGCGTTTTGTTCATGACGCACTAAAATATGCTTGATAGCAGACGTTGAAAGAGCGTCATAAAATGGGCATATTGCAGCACCTGGATAACCAAAGACGACTTGAATTGCCTCTTTTTGAAGACATTTAACAATTGCACTAGCGGCGGTTATCATTTCATATCACTCCTTCAAGTATTAATAGTTTTCATTATAATATTTTTGCTAAAATAATGCAACACTTTTTGCCTTTAATGTGATAAAATCATTTATTTAAAAAAACATGTCGTTATTGGTTGAATTGTTTAACTGAAAATGGTATTCTAAAATATAGAAATAATAGAAAAATAAAGTTTGTAAACTCTTGGAGGCAGTTATGAAAAAGATAATAGCAACGTTTTTGGCAATCGTGACGGTTGCTACAGTTTTCGTGGGGTGTGATGGTAGCAATAGCGTGAAAAATAAAGTTGTACCATATCCTGTATCAGTAAACAATGTGACCATTGAAAAAGCGCCAAAGGCAGTTGGCTCGTTATCACCAGTTCTGACAAAAATATTGACTGATTTAGGATATACAAGTAAAATTGTAGGCTATACAGATGGAGAGGTTTTGCCGGAAATTCCTGTCCCTGAGCAAGTTGCGCCTGAACCCGAGGGATTTAGATGGTTTTGGGAGAAAAAAGTAGAGCCTGTTATTACTGAGCCTGTACCCGAACTACCAAAAGGCGAAATTGGAACAGCGCTCAAGCCTAACCTTGAAAAAATTGGTGAATATCTACCTGAAATAATTTTTACTACAGTTCCAATTACCAAAGCTCAGATGGATAAACTCGATGCTGTGAAAATAAAAATTGTGGTTATTCCTGCTGCCAAAACAATTGAACAGTTAAAAGAAAACTATATTTCTATTATAAAAGCAATGGCTGGACAAAAAGAAGCAGATGCTATGGGACAAGAGCTTGTTTTGGAAACCCAGCGTCAGATTGACCACATTTCATCGGTTGTGCCACAGCCTAAACTTAGCTATTTGTATATTTGCTCGATTGATCCCTTGATTGCAACAGGAGATACTTATGAGTCTAGCTTGATTTCATTAGTTGCAACCAATTTAGCAGGTGAGTTTAATACATATACTGTAACTCCAGAGCAATTAGCCACNNCAGATGTAATTCTATTTTCTTCTGAACTTAATAAAGAAAACATTGTACAAAGCGAACTGTTTAAAGACAAAAAAGCAGTTGTGGAAGATAAACTGATTTCAATTGATAAAGAACTTTTACTCGACCAAACAAAAGACGTTTCCAAGTCAATCAAAGCGATTGCAGAGTTAATCTATCCTGCTGTTGACTTTGAAGTGCCACCACCACCGGTTTCAAGTGATAATGAAAAGAAATAAATTTTCAGTATATTCAGTTTTGCAAGGAGTAGCTTATGATGATAGTAAAGATATTTGATTCAACACTGCGTGACGGTGCTCAAGCAGAGAATATCTCCTTTACATTACAAGATAAAATGCTAATTGCTAAAAAGCTTGATAAGCTTTCTGTTAGTTATATTGAGGGGGGAAACCCTGCTTCAAATCTTAAAGACATGGAGTTTTTTAACCATGCCCATGAACTTCAGCTTGAGAATGCAAAAATTGTCGCTTTTGGTGCAACTAGACGTAGAGATACCAAAGTAGATGAGGATAGCAATGTAGTGGCTCTATTACAGTCAAATGCAGAGGTTATCTGTATCTTTGGAAAAACAAGTGCTGTACAGGTAACCGAAATATTAAACACCACATTAGAAGAAAATCTTACAATGATTTATGACACCATAAAGTTTTTTAAAGACAATAAAAAAGAGGTTATCTTCGATGCGGAGCATTTCTTTGACGGATACAAAGGTCAAGCTGAGTATGCGCTAAAATGCCTTGAAACTGCCCAAAACGCAGGAGCAGATACCATTGTGCTTTGCGACACCAATGGTGGAAGTTTTCCAAGTGAAGTTTTTGAGATTGTATCAACTGTAAAAGCAAAAATAAAAACGGAAATAGGAATTCATTGTCACAATGATAATGGGTGCGGTGTTGCAAACTCAATTATGGCAGTAAAGGCAGGCGCAGTCCATGTTCAAGGAACTTATATTGGGTTTGGCGAGCGTTGTGGAAATGCAAACCTATCTTCCTTGATACCATCGCTGCAACTAAAGCTTGGTTATCGCTGTATCAAAGAAGAATGTATGGAGCGACTAACAAAAACTGCTCGTTTTATTGCGGAAATTGCAAATATTAGTCTTGATAAGTCACTTCCTTATGTTGGGAGGTCGGCTTTTGCACATAAGGGTGGTATGCACGTTGACGGAGTAGGTAAAAACCCTATTTCGTTTGAACATATCCCCCCAGAAATAGTAGGCAATCAACGAAATTTACTCATTTCTGAAATGGCTGGGCGGAGCGCAATGCTATCGGTTATTAAGGAAATTGATCCTTCCATTACAAAGGAATCAAAAGAAGCCAAAGAACTGATTGAGATTTTAAAAGAGCTTGAATATAAGGGTTATTTATTTGAATCAGCCTCGGCGAGCCTAGAGTTGTTGGTTAGAAAGCATCTAAAACGGTTTAGCCCGTTTTTTAAGCTGCAACGGTTTAAGGTAATCGGCGAGCAAACTACAAGCGGGCAAGCAAACCTGTCCTCTGCAATGATTAAAATTGGAGTGGGAGGTCAATCAGAAATAGCAGCGGCTGAGGGAGAAGGCCCTGTCCATGCGCTTGATACTGCGCTAAAAAAGGCAGTTCAACATTTTTACCCTACGATTGAGGGCATGAGGCTTATCGATTATAAGGTTCGTGTTATGGAACCAAGCGATGCAACTGCCGCAACGGTAAGAGTTTTGATCAGCACTACAGATGGCGAGGATATATGGACAACAGTCGGTGTTTCACGTGATATTATCGAGGCGAGTTTAAATGCCTTGGTTGATGCGATTGAATATAAGTTAATGAAGGAACAAATGTAGATTGATAGAGGAGCTCCACTAAAATTTAGGTGGAGCTTTTGCTTATTTTAAGAATTGAATAAAATTTAAAATAGTGTTATACTATAATGATTGAAAAGAAAGAGGAGAAAAAATGGTAGAAGTAAAAGAAAACAAAATGGGCACAGAGCCCATGCTCAAATTAATTGTTAAGATGTCGCTTCCAGCTATGTTTTCGATGCTGGTACAAGCCCTATACAATGTTGTTGATAGTATATTTGTCTCTAAATATAGTGCAGATGCTTTAACCGCGGTTTCACTTGCATTTCCAATACAAATTCTAATGATAGCGGTTGCAGTGGGAACAGGTATTGGTATTAATTCGCTCGTGTCAAGGCGACTTGGTGAGGGTAAAAAAGGGGATGCAGATAAGGCAGCATCACATGGTGTACTTTTAGGTGTGATTTGTGGTGTGATTTTTGCAATTATAGGCTTACTATTCACAAGAATGTTTTTTGAGGGTTTTACAACCAATAAAACAGTAATAGAGTATGGCACTAGTTACATTTATATTGTAATGTGTGGTTCATTTTCAGTATTTTTGCAGATTAACCTTGAAAAAACCCTACAGGCTACAGGTAATATGATGTATCCGATGCTGTTTNNCAATTACAAATATTATATTTGACCCAATTCTAATTTTTGGTTTATTTGGTTTCCCTGAGATGGGAGTAGCAGGAGCAGCTGTTGCAACCGTAATGGGGCAGATTGTTGCAATGGCACTTAGTCTATATATTTTTTACAAGAAAAACCACGAAGTTGAGATTAAATTAAAGGGCTTTAAGTTTGATGGAAGAACTGTCATAGAAATATATAAAGTTGGAATTCCTTCAATTATAATGCAGTCAATCGGTGCGCTATTAACAACCTTGCTCAATGCAATGTTGATTAACTTTAGTGAGGCGGCTGTATCGGTTTTGGGAGTTTATTATAAGTTGCAATCCTTTGTTTTCATGCCAGTATTTGGACTTACGCAAGGGATAATGCCTATAATTGGGTTCAATTTTGGCGCTAGAAAAAGAAAACGCATGATGGATGCCCTTAAAATTGGAAGCGTTTTTGCATTGATTATAATGGGACTTGGAATGGCAATGTTTTGGGTGATTCCCGACAAACTATTGGGGATATTTAACCCTCTTCCAGAGGTTATGCAAATTGGAATTCCGGCGTTTAGAATCATCTCACTTTGCTTTATGCCTGCTGCAGTTGGTATCATGTTTGGAACTATGTTTCAAGCAATTGGACTGGGCACAAAGAGTTTGTGGATTTCAATTTTGCGACAGATGGTACTTATCCTACCTGCAGCGTATCTGCTTTCTAAAATAGGATTGGGTTACATTTGGCTTGCATTTCCTCTAGCTGAGTTTGTAGCGCTTATTGTTGCAATATTTATGATGATTGCAGTATACAAAAAATATATTAGTAAAATCCCAATGGGAGAATAAAGCTGTCTTGAAAGAGCATATACTGACTAATCTCAGTATATGCTCTTTTTTATGCATTGAATTATTACAAAATCTGGTATATAATGGAATGGCGAATGATGTGGGGGTGTTTTGATGTTTGGAAAAACGTTTCGTGATGCGGGTGTGTTCTTGAAAGCATATTGGCTTTTGGCGCTGATTGTGACCGTGACTAGTGTCGTAGCACGCTTTAGCGTCAGCTTGCCCGAGATGACGGGGCTTATCACTTTACAACCTATACAATCTTTTTATAGTGAACTTATTTCGACTTTTGTCTTATTTCCTTTATCGCTTGGAATAATAAAAAGTTTCGATATGGCAAAACATGAAGGAGAGCAGAAGTGGCTGTATCTTTTCTGTTTTTACGGAAATTTAAAACGACTAGGCAAGGCATTAATACTGGGGCTGTTCACTGCGTCCTGGATTTCTATATTAAATTATACAGTGAACAAATTTAAGGATGTTTTAGTGTGGGTTCCCATAATATATATTATTTTCATGTTCGTTATTAATTTTTATCTTTTTTTATCCAGTTACATTATGGTAAAAAACCCTGAACTTAGTTTATTTAATGTTTTTAAAAGTTCTTTTATAAAAATAAAGGGAAATATTATTGCATTGTTTTTTGTCCACCTAACAATAGGTACCCTTAGTTTAATTCTTACCGTATTGATCTATGCAGGTCTATTACTGGTAGAAATAAAAATTGAATTGCAGGGGATATCTTTAATTGTCATGCTTATCACTAGCTTTTTTGGAAGTGTGGTTTCATATTGCTTTGCAGATAGAATTTTATCAGAAGAACCACAAAATAATTCCAATGAGTATGATGAAACCAACCATAACCAAGACCCAGACTATGATGAGAGCATTGATATTGAAGGGTACGACAGCACTCAATTTGATGAAAACACTTTACGAAATTATCTTTTTTTCACAAAGTATCAGCCGATAGATGCAAAGGCAATCGAATATGATATAGAAACCCAAAGCCTTGATGATTTTAGCGTAGAAGAGCTCTATGCAAACGAGCAAATACAGTTCTTTTTAAGGGACGATAGCAAGTTTAAAAAGCTATTTATGCATGTCTATGAGCTAGCAAAATATGAGCATCAGTCCTATATTGACGATACCAATATTGGTGTTATTTATGAACAAAATACGATTAATTCCAACAAAATTGGTCTTGAAATCAGTGTTTCAAAAAACATTATATACCAAGGCTATACAATCCATGTAAGCCTTAAAATTAATATTGATTAGAATAAAAACAAACAGGAGCACTAGAGTGCTCCTGTATAGGCTATATTGTAAGCTGTCCATTCTCGCTAATTAGTAGAATTAAAATCTGTTCCTCAGCACCAGTATTTGCGTTGACATAAACGAGCACGTCTTTGCCGTCTGCTGATTTGCATTTAAATTCGTAACACAAAACCTCGTTCAATCCACCTGAGGGGATAATACAAAGCTGTGCTTTTTCTATCTTCAGTTCTTCACTCACTGAAAATTTTCCATAGGTTTCGGTCATTTGCGGAGCTATCAAATCACGGTGGTGATTGTTTGTGATATATCCTCTTGCGTCAAACCCAGTGATTTCACCATTGTCCATAGCAACAGAAATCTTGATAAGGTCGGTATATACCAGAACATTGTCTTGTGTGTATGCATAATTTATTGTGATAACATTGTTTGAAATCTCATAATAAGTGGATTGAAGCTTGCCCACCTTAAGGGTATCTAAAAATTCACGAGACTTTTTGAGTGCATCTTCTACTGAAATTTTTTGTTCAGCAACCCCACGAGATTTTATCATATAGGATAAAAGTCCACCCTTTTTGGTGATAGAAATATCAACACCATCTGAGTTAAACCTATAGGACGCCATTTTTGAATCCTCGTCGTTTGAATCATTTATTTTGGTTACATCAATTTGGGAAACCTTAGCTGCTTTTTCTTTTGCCTCTGCACGAGAAACATTCTTTTCACCCTTTAGCCGCTCTGGTTCTTTTTGGAGAATATGATCTGAAAAAGGTCCATCATAGATCAGTGTAGGGTATGCAGTAAACCCCTCTTCAAACTCTAAAAATCCTTCTGCCACCTCAGGTGCTTTGGGGGTTTTATTAAGTTCGTTGTCTATGTTTCCTTTTACCTTTGCAAAACTAATGGAACCTGTTTGAATTCCGTCGCTTACTGCAACAACCTCGCTAAGCATTGTGTCAGAATAATCATTTAACTTTTTAAGAGTATCTCTTTGTTCTTTGGTTATCTGTTTGCCTCTTGAAAAATCCTTTGAAAGACTAACACAATAATCGCCTACTTGAGAAAGATATTTGTTTGTGTTTTTCAAATCAAGATATTCAACGGGAAGGGTGGAAAGGGATTCTTTAGCAAGCCCTGCTTCTCTCCATAGCTGTGAGGAGAGCACACTGAGCATTGCGGGAGTTTTTGCATACATTACCTTTGTTAGTCCGCTGTTAATGTTTTGAATGTGTGAAGTAAGGTCGTCAACACTCTTCATATAGTGATAATCAAGTGTCCTCTGGTTTGACTGTGCATCCTTTGAAAAACCAAATGCCATAAGTGAAAGGACAAGTATTATAGCTATTATAAAGCTTGTAATTCTAACCAAACCACGTTTTGAGATTTTTAATTCCATGAAGAATTCCTCCGTAAACAATAATAATAAGGTTTGCGATATGCAAAAGCAGATAAATGCTACCTACATACCGCGTCAAAGCGTTCTCGTCTGTGAAATTATTTTTACCAAAACCACTTTGAATATACCAAAATTAGTTAAAACGTTTTTAAAAAATAAATATAGAATTTTTAGGTAGTATGGTGTATAATTAGAACTTAATAGAAAAATATTAATATAATTTATTTGTGTAGTTTTAATCCCCATAAGTATAAAGGAGCATTTGCTTTTGGAAATTTATTTAGATAACAGTGCGACAACAAAACCAATAGACGAAGCAATCAATGTGGTGGTTTATGTTATGGCACAAGAATATGGAAATCCCTCTTCTCTTCATCGAAAAGGATGGAAAGCAGAACAAGTGATGACAAATTCCAAATCTCAGTTGGCAAACGCACTTTCTTGCGATAAAAATGAGATTATTTTTACATCTGGTGCAACGGAGGCGAATAACCTTGCGATTATAGGGCTTTGTATGGCAAACGTGAGGAGAGGAAAACGCATTGTCACCACCACTGTGGAGCATCCTTCGGTTATGGAGGCACTTGCAATTCTTGAAAAACAGGGGTTTACAATTGTAAAGCTACCACCAAATGAGGATAAGGAATATTTGCCAATTGATTTTTTTAATGCTGTTGATGAGGACACTATCCTTGTTTGCGCGATGTATGTAAACAACGAAACAGGACTCATACTTCCAATAGAAGACATTGCAAAGGCAGTAAAAAGAAAAAATCCGAAGACTGCGGTTTTTGTTGATGCAGTACAAGGTTTTATGAAGCTTCCGATTAAGCTTAAAAATTCAAGTATTGACTTGATGAGTGTTAGTGGGCATAAAGTCTATGCACCAAAAGGAATTGGTGCACTTTATATAAAGCGTGGAGTTAGAATTCTGCCTCAAATCTATGGTGGTGGTCAGCAAAACGGAATTCGTCCTGGCACAGAGCCTCTTCCTTTGATAGCAGGATTTGGTGAGGCAGTTGAGGTTCAATCTTCCGAGATGGCTAGAATGAGTCAGCATTATAAATCTCTCAAAGAGTATTTTCTTGAACAGGTGAAGGGCAATCCTAATATAAAAATCAATTCTAAAATTGGTTGGGCTGACTATATCATAAGCATAGCGATAAGCGGAATTCGTTCCGAGATTATGCTGCATTTTCTTGAGCAATTTGAGATATATGTTTCAAGTGGCTCTGCTTGTGCAAAAGGAAAACATAGTTATGTGCTTTCTTCCCTTGGAATTTCCAAAGAGATTGCAGATGAAACATTGCGTATTAGTTTTGGCAGAGATACCACAAAACAAATGATAGATGAGCTTATAATAAGGCTAAATGAGGGAATAGCTACCCTTGCAAAAAAACGATAACAACAATAAGGAGAAACGAATTGAAAGAAATCATATTAGTTAAAAATGGTGAAATAGCACTCAAAGGGCTTAATCGTTCAAGTTTTGAGGATGTGCTAGTGAAAAACATTCGATGGCGTCTTAAAAAGCTTGGTAAATTTGAGATAAGAAAAGCGCAATCCACAATTTATATTACCCCAAAGGATGACAATATCGACCTTGATGAAGTATCGGAGTACATGAAAAAAATCTTTGGTATTGCAGCGTTTTCACGCAGTCTTGTAACCCAAAAGGATTTAGAAATCATTAAAAAAGATGCAGTAGAATACCTTGCAGATTTGATGCCATATACAAAAACCTTTAAGGTTATCTCAAAAAGAGCCGATAAAAGTTTCCCATATAAATCTCCCGATATTCAAAATGAAGTCGGCGGAGCAATTTTGCAGGCGTATCCAAATTTAAAGGTTGATGTGCATAATCCGGAAGTTGCAGTAACGATAGAAATTCGTGATTTTGCGGCATACGTTCATGCAAAAGTTATCAAAGGTGCGGGTGGTATGCCGGTTTCTTCAAGCGGACAGGGAATGCTTTTGGTTTCGGGTGGAATTGATAGTCCTGTGGCTGGATATATGATGGCAAAACGTGGGTTAAAGCTTTCGGCAATACATTTCGTTTCACCTCCTTACACAAGTGACAGAGCGCTTGAAAAAGTTGAGACCTTGCTGGGAAAAGTAGCCCAATATGCTGGCGATATTAACTTTCATTGTGTGCCGTTTACAAAAATTCAAGAGGCATTGAGAGATAACTGCCCTGAGGAATTATTCACGATTGTGATGCGCCGTCTTATGATGAAAATTGCAATTCGTGTAGCAGAGCGTGAAAAAATTCCTGCACTTATCACAGGTGAAAGTTTAGGACAGGTTGCAAGCCAAACAATATATTCACTTGCAGCAACAAATGCTGCGTCTGATAGACCGGTATTTCGTCCGTTAATCGGTATGGATAAGCTTGATATTATCCGAATGGCTCGTGAGATTGACACCTATGAGACGTCAATTTTACCGTTTGAGGATTGCTGTACCGTCTTTACANNCAACCCTAAAATATGTTGAAGAGTCTGAAGCTCTTTTTGATTATGAGCCGTTAATAGCCGAAGCGATAGAAAAAATTGAAGCAAAAACCATAAAAATGTGTGAATAGTTTGTGAAATTTTTTTCAATTAGGAGATACTATTATGACGAATGAACAGCTTGCAGATATCGTAGTTTCAAGGCTTTCCAGCAAAAATTTGCAAATTGCCACTGCTGAAAGTTGCACAGGGGGTATGCTTGCCTCCTATATAACTTCAATTTCAGGCTCGTCAAATGTTTTCGAGTATGGTATAATATCTTATGCAAATCGCATCAAGCAATCAGAGCTTGACGTTCCCACTGAGGATTTGATAAAATTTGGGGCAGTCAGCGAGCAGGTCGCTATCTCAATGGCAGACTCGGTTAGAATAAAATCAAATGCAGATTTGGGTATTTCCACAACAGGCATTGCGGGTCCAACCGGTGGCACAAAAGAAAAACCAGTCGGAACTGTACATATCGCAGTTTCAACAAATGCAAAAACTTATCATCAAAAACTTGAACTGTTAGCTGAATGTGGTAACGATAGAGACTTAATTCGTAAAACTACAGTTAATCGGGTTTTCAACCTAGTGCTTCAATTGTTAGACAAAATTTAAAAAATGTTTACTCACAGTAAATTACTGTAATCATGACAAGGAGAGTAGAAAATATGAAAATGCAAAACGGAGAACATGGTTCAAAAAGGAAAGGCAAGTCATCTGGTGGTTTCATCAGAGATACTTTTATTATTTCAAAAAAGGACACACCTCAAAGAAAAACGGGCAAAATTATTTCAATCATTGCGCTTATTTTGATTGTTGCGTCAATCGTTCTTGGTGGATTGATGATTAGTAAATATGTGGTCGCTGAGGCAAATAGAAAAAAAATGGAGAGTTTACTTCCATCGAGTGACGTTTCCTCTGATGCCGGCACTTCAAGCGGAGATGGGGGCGAAGTAGTGGCTCCAGTAGCTGATGAGTTTGATGAAAATGGTATTTTATTAGAGCTTTCAGAGCTTTATAAATTAAATAATGAGGTAATTGGTTGGGTTAGCATTCCAGGAACAAAGCTTGATTATCCTGTTGCAAAACGTCCAAATGACGACGTGAAGCTTGGTAATGATTACTATCTAGCAAGGACATTGGAGCATAAGTACAATGCCTTTGGAACGCCATTTGCTGATTACAGAACTTCCTTTGCAACTGGTTTTCAAAGTGCAAACGTTACCATCTACGGACATAACTCAAAATCTGGAGATTTCTTTGAGAGCGTAAAAATGTATAAAGATATTGAATTTTACAAAGAACATCCAACTTTGAAATTCAACACAATTTATGGAACTGGCGAATATAAGATTATTGGGCGTTTCACAGAACATGTTGACTCAGATTCTTTCTTTAACTATCATGACTATATTAAATTTAACCCTAATCCTAAGGATGCCGAGCAAAATGCATTGGCAGAAAAGGTGCATAATAAATTTATGGCTGAGCTTGGTAAGAGAAACTACTACGAGTCTGGCGTTGATGTTAAATTTGGTGACAGTTTTGTAACTTTATCAACTTGTAACGATGAAATTCAGGGTGCGTTAAATACTCCTTACAGAGATGTTTTAGTTGCAAGAAAAGTTAGACCTGGCGAGGATGCTACGGTTGACATTTCAAAGATTAAAGAAAACACTGATATGATTATGCCTGCTGGATGGATTAAAAAGTTTAACAAAGAAAATCCATATAAATAAGCTGGATAAATTAAGACTTATAACAAAAACAGAATTAATGAAAGAGTAAATTACCTACACAGGCTAATAATGTTCTTTCAAACTGACAACTTGAAGCTTTCACTAAATTAGAAATATTTATGGTGAAAGCTTCAAATGCATTTAGACATAATTGAAAATTGAATAATTATGACTTTACTATGCGCAAACCGACATTATATTTTATTTCATCAAGGAGAGCGACACTATGCGTATTAAGACTAGCGACAAAAAGGGGTTTTTTAGTCTATTTAAAAAGCTTGTAATTTGGCAAAAAGCGGCTGTTATTATTTCAGCAGTTGCTATTGTTGGGGGAGTTTCGACTACTGTTTATGCATTGGCAATGGACAAGCCCAATGAGCCAATAGTTCCTGTTATTAACTCATCAGATTTAAGTTCAACCGAGCCAAGCGTGGTAGTAACTAGCTCTGAGGCACAAAGCTCTGAGGTGCCAAGCTCCGAGGCAACAAGTTCTGAAACTAGCTCAGTAGAAAGCCCAAAAGAGAGTTCAAAAGTAAGTTCTAAGGAAAGTTCTAATGCAGGTTCTAAATTAAGTTCCAAGGAAACAGATAAAACAAGCTCAGTTGCAAACACTTCTTCAAAAGTGATTAGTAGTACACCACCGGTTAAAGTAGCAGATATGCCGGAGGGGTATCAAGAGCGTTTTGCTCCTTATTATAAGGCAAACAAAGATATTGCTGGTTGGATTAACCTCCCAGGAACAAAACTTGACTATCCTGTAGCCCAAGGCGACAATGACTCATATTACCTAGACCGTAACATCTACAAAGAAATAAGCGGTTGGGGTGTCCCTTATATGTCCTGTGCAGTTACCAGTAAGAAGGACTATCAGAGTACAAATATAATTCTTTATGGACACAGTGACGATAAGAGAGGTCTGCAACTTTCAGCTATAAAAGGTTTTAGGAAAATTGATTTTTATAAACAACATCCAACAATTGACTTTGATACAGTTTATGCGGATGGCACCTATAAAATAGCAGCATTTTTTATTGAGAACACGAAACCTGGAACAAGCTTTTTCCGATATCATACATTTATAGAGTCAACTGGTGATGAAGCTTTTAACAATTTTATTGCAAATGCAAAATCGAGGAGCTATATTAATACAACCGTTGATGTCGTGCCAACCGACAAGCTACTAACAATTTCAACTTGCGAAGATACAAATCCAAATAACTATAATCGCCTTGTATTGGTTGCAAGAAAAGTTAGACCAGACGAGGATTTATCAGTTGATACATCGGGTGCAACTCAAAACACAGCACAGGTATTGCCTAAATAAATTTAGCAGATAAAAGCATAATAAGGAGATGGTACATATGAAGTTTATACTTTCAAATATAGCAGCACTCATTTGTGCCATCGCCATTTTTAGTGCTACCATTGTTTATTCCGCAAGTGAAATTCCAGTTGTGGACACAACGTTAGAACCTGTCAATGAACAGGATAACTTTATTCAAGAGGATGACCTTTCAATTGGAGACCTCATAAGCGGTGTGGTTTCCAGTGAAGAGAGTTCTAGTGAAATTATAGTAAACCAAGAAGAATCGAGCGAGATTGCTTCAAGCGAGCCTCCCTCTAGCACAAATCCTTCGAGTGTAGTTCCACCAAAAAAGCCAGCCTCAAGCAAGCCGGTTTCAAGCAATTCTTCATCAAGTAAACCACCATCTTCAAGCCAAGAACCATCAAGCGTTTTGCCTTCCAGTGAACCCTCACCACCTGTAGTTGGAGGAGATTACGCAGAAATATTGGAAATATTAGCTGGTGCTGTCCAAAGAGAAATTATCGGAACAAACACAAATCCTTCGCCGAAATATTACGAAGCATATAAGGCTCAAGCTGTAGCTAGCCATTCATATATGGAATATCACAAGGCACGCACAGGATCCTACCCCACAATGTCATATTCCACACCAAAACAACAAACAATAGACCTTGTAGCTGAGGTTTTAAGTGAACTTATGTATTATAACTCTGGGGTAATCAATGCGTCATACCATGCGGCTTCGGGTGGCTATACCCAAAGCGCGTCATATATATGGGGGGGAACTGTTCCCTACCTGATTGGTGTAGAAAGTAAGTATGATGACTACAATCAAACAAGTACAGTAGCAATTTCTACTGTTGAGGAAAAGCTTGCAAACAATGGTATTTATGTGTCGGGGGATCCTTCAACTTGGTTTGATTTAAGTGGTGCATCGCTTTCAGACGGTGGTTTTGTCGACTACATATCCATTTGCGGACTAAGTGTTAAAGGGCGAACTTTAAGAGAAACAATATTGGGAGTAGCAAACCTCAAAAGCCCAAAAATTGTTGATATTAGTCTGAGTGGAAGTGATTTTGTTTTTACCACAAAAGGATATGGTCATGGTGCAGGACTAAGTCAGCAGGGTGCTTTGGGCTATGCTGCATATGAGGGGTGGGACTATAAAACTATCCTTAACCACTACTATTCAGGAATCACTATTCAATAAAGGAGAAAATTAAAAATGCCTGCAATATCATTACTAATAAAACCAGCGTCGTCAAGTTGCAACATGAGATGTGAGTATTGCTTTTACAGTGATGTCGCTTCTTCAAGAGAGATTGCAAACTATGGAATTATGGACTATGAAACCCTTGAAGTAATTGTAAAAAAAGCTTTTGCCTACGCTGATAGCGTTGCTAGTTTTGGCTTTCAAGGCGGAGAGCCAACGATGGCAGGTATTGATTTCTTTAAAAAAGTAATTGAGCTGCAACAAAAATATAATACCAAGCGAATTAAAGTTAATAATGCAATACAAACGAACGGGTTAAACATAGACGATGAGTGGGCAGAGTTTTTCTTTAAAAATAAATTTCTTGTTGGACTATCACTAGATGGAAATAAAATTGTTCATGATAGATATAGGTTAGATAATAAAAAACAGGGAACCTTTGATAGGGTGCTTGCGGCTGCAAAAATTATGGACAAGCACAAGGTAGAGTATAATATTCTCACAACTGTAACGATTGATGTTGCAAACAACATTGAAAAAATATATTATTTTTTCAAAAAGAATAAATTTAATTATCTACAGTTTATCCCCTGCTTAGATGAATTGAAAAGTGAGCAAGGGGGCAACAACTATTCTTTAACCCCACAGGCGTATGGCGACTTTTTGAAACGATTATTCAAAATGTGGTATGTTGACATCAATACAAACAAGCCAATGAGCATCCGTTACTTTGATAATCTTGTCACAATGGTGGGGGGCTATCCTCCAGAAAGTTGTGGAATGGCCGGAATTTGCAGCTGTTATTATATGATTGAAGCAGACGGAAGCATCTATCCCTGCGACTTTTACGTGACTGATGAGTGGCGTATTGGAAATATAAAAACTGATGAGTGGGAGCAAATGAGCAGTACCGATACCGCTAAACGCTTTGTCGAGATTTCACGGCAGGTTGCTGACGAATGCAAAACTTGCGAACATTATCAGCTTTGTAGGGGTGGCTGCCGAAGAAACAGAGAACCAATTTCACTAGGACACAATAATCTAAACTACTTATGTCCATCATTTAAAGCATTTTTTGATTATGCCAAAGAAGATTTAACAAAAGTAGCACACAAGTTTTTAAGATAATGAGGAGTTTACAATGACTAAAATTTCACAGCACAAATTTTCTAAAGCAAAATCAGGAGAAGTTGCAAAGGTTTTTCGCCTAGACAACGGAACAATGTCCGTTGATATCACAAATTATGGTGCAACTATTCTGTCGATTGAAGTACCCGATAAAAAAGGCAAATTGGTTGATATAGTACTTGGCTATAACAGCGTTGAACAATACGAGAATAACGATGGATATTTCGGCGCTACTGTTGGTAGATATGCAAACCGTATTGCTAATGCAGAGTTCACACTTAATGATATTATTTATAAACTAGCTAAAAATGATGGCGAAAATCACCTTCACGGCGGAGTTTCTGGTTTCGACAAGAAAATGTGGGATTATGAAGTTACAAAAGATAAGGTAATTTTTACTGCAAAAAGTGAAGATATGGAAGAGGGATACCCTGGTAACCTTGATGTATCAGTTGGTTTTTCTTTAAACGAGGAGAATGAGTTAAAAATAGAATATTCTGCAAAAACAGATAAGGACACCTATGTAAATCTTACAAACCACAGCTATTTTAATTTAAACGGGCATGGAAAAGGTGATATTCTCCGCCATAAAGTTCAGATAAACGCTGATAAGTATACAAGTGTTGGTGAAGGTGCTATTCCAATAGGCGAGCCTGTTTCGGTTGAGGGAACACCCTTTGACTTCACAACGCCTCATGCAATCGGAGAGCGTGTTTCACAGGAAAACGGTGATCTGATAAGATGTGGTGGCTATGACCATANNACCATAACTTTGTTATTAAAAGAGAAAATAAAGGTATTACAGAGGCTGCAATTGTAACCGAGGAATACACAGGAAGACAAATTACCGTTTCAACTGACCTTCCGGGCATACAGTTTTATATTGGTAATTTTATAAATCCTGTTAGAGGTAAAATGAATGCTCACTATAGCAAACGTTCTGGGCTATGCTTAGAAACTCAGTATTTTCCTGATACCCCCAATAATCCAAGTTTCCCTAGCTGCCTTGTAAAAGCTGGCGAAGAGCAAAAGTCAACTACAATATACAAATTCTCTGTAGTTGATGTGAAACATGTATAATCTTCAGAGAGTTAACAAACTTAAATAAAACATCTCACACTTTTTTCACAAAGATTGTGGAAAATTATTATAAAATGTGTTATATTATTTAAGAGGCTTGTTATTCTAGTTGTAAGTATTGACATATTAACTAGATATAGATTAGTATTAGCAGATAAAAAACAGGAGGGCGAAAATAATGATCGAGGTTTCAAATCTTACCAAGAGATATGGCGCTAAAGTTGCTGTTGACAACGTGTCATTTACAGTTGCTAAAGGCGAAATTCTTGGTTTTCTTGGACCAAATGGAGCTGGGAAATCCACTACTATGAATATTCTTACTGGATATTTGTCAGCAAGTGATGGCTCATGTAAAATTAACAATTTTGATGTCTTAGAAAACCCAATTGAGGCAAAAAAAGCAATTGGTTATCTTCCAGAGCAACCTCCCCTTTACCTTGATATGACAGTAAAAGATTATCTAAACTTTATCTATGACCTTAAAAAGGTAAAGCTTCCAAGAGATGAGCATATCAAAGAGGTATGTGACGTTGTAAAAATCACTGATGTATATAACNNTAAAAACCTTTCAAAAGGATACAAACAGCGTGTAGGCTTGGCCCAAGCGTTGATTGGTAACCCGGAGGTTTTAATTCTTGATGAACCAACAGTTGGACTTGATCCAAAACAAATTATTGAAATCCGTAATTTGATTAAATCACTAAGTTCAAAACATACTGTAATTCTATCTTCACATATTCTTCCTGAAATTCAAGCAGTATGTGATAGGGTAGTTGTTATTAGCAATGGTAAACTTGTTGCAGATGATACAACTACAAACCTTTCAAAAGACATGTCAACTGACCGTCACTATACTGTTTTAATTGATGGACCAGAGCCAGAGGTGTACAAATCACTTCAAGCAATCACTGGAATGCATCAGGTTCATACTCTTGGAAAACGTGAGCAAGGAGTTTATGAATATCAAATTGAAGCTGAAGAAAATGTTGATATTAGACGTGAAATTTTCAAACGTCTTTCAGAAAGAAATTGGCCATTACTAGGGCTTCGCTCAAGCGAGCTAACCCTTGAGGAAATTTTCTTGCAACTAACCAAAGATAATGTTGGGGGTGAAAAATAATGGGAGCAATATTTAAAAGAGAGCTACGCTCATACTTTTACTCACCACTAGGATATGCATTTTTAGTAGTAATGTGGGTTGCAGGCGGATATTACTTTACATATATGTTGGCAAATAGCGTCTCGTATGTTGAGTATATATTCCAATCATTACTTTCAATTGTAATGATGGTTATTCCAATTTTAACAATGAGACTTTTAAGTGAAGATAAAAAGCTTAAGACTGATCAATTGTTGTTTACTTCTCCAGTAAATACTGGTGGAGTTGTATGGGGTAAATACTTTGCAGCATTGGTTATGTTCCTAATCGGAATTGCATCAACAATCATTTTTATTGTTATTTTGGCTACATTTACTACACCAAACTGGAATATCTTCTTAGGAAACTTTATTGGGCTTGCATTGCTTGGCGGAGCGGTGATATCAATTGGACTTTTTGTTTCAAGCTTGACAGAAAACCAAATGATTTCTGCAATTGTTTCCTTTGCTGTAATGATGTTTATCTTCATGTTTGACACCATTGCACAAATGATTCCACCTAGTCTGTCTTTTATATCGACAATTATTAAAGAACTTTCATTCACAAGCCGCTACAATGATTTTGTAAGCGGAATATTAAATATTTCTCATCTAGTCTTTTTTATTAGCGTTATAGTTGTATTCAACTTCTTGACTATAAGATTACTTGAGAGAAAACGTTGGAGCTAGGGGGATAAAGCGTATGAAAATGAATATTTTTAAAAGTCGTCGCTTTAAACACGGTTCTTTAGCGACAATTATCACAGCTGGATTTATTGTTGGAATTATCTTAGTAAACGTGGTTGCTACAATGCTGCTAGATAGATTTCCACTTTCCATTGACCTTACAAAGGACAACCGTTTTGCATTAACACAGGATAGTATTGATTATGTAAAAAGGCTTGATTCTAAGGTAACTATTACAGTTTGTGCAGAAGAGGCATCGCTTGATCGCTCACCTACTACCAAACAAGCACTTGAGATTATCAAAAACTATGCGAAATATTCAGGTAAAATTTCAATTAAATTTATCGATTTAACAAAAGAGCCAAACTTTGCGAAAAAATATCCTGGTGAAACATTTTCAGAGGGTGATATTTTTGTTGAGTCTGCTTTGAGAACAAAAAAAGTTTCTATAAATTCACTGTTTAATCAACAGCAAACTGAAGCTGGGGGAACATTGCTGAGTTCAAAGGCAGAACAAGTGATGACATCGGCTTTGATGTATGCTACGGATAAAAATCCAACGACAGTTTCTCTTTTAACTGGTTTAGATAACGTAGACGTTACCGGCTACAAAAACCTGCTTACTACAAACAACTATAACGTTGTTGAACAAAATATCCTAACAGATGAAATTAACAAAGAAGCAGCGTTTGTAATTTTGCCACAGCCTGCAGCAGATTTAAGTGCTGAGAACGTTAAAAAACTTGAAACCTACCTAGACAATGACGGAAAGTTTGACAAATCACTTGTGTTTGTTGCTTCCCCAAATGTCGAAGTAGGACCAGTTCTTAAAACATTTTTAACTCAATGGGGTATGGAAGTTGGCGCTGAAACAATTATGGAAACAAACCCAAGTAATGCAATTGAAAATTATTACAATATTATCAATGAAGTTGCAGACGAAGATTTCAGTAAAGAATTAAAAAGTAAACAACTTCCAATTGTAACTAGTTATGCAAAACCAATCAAAGTTTTGTTTGAGGCTAGCGAAAACCGTAAAACAAGGATTTTAACAAAAACATCTAATACAGCAATACTTCTTCCTGCAGAGTACGGTGAGAACTTTGACCCAAACAAGCAAGAAAAAAATTCATATAATACAATGGTAATTGGCTCTAAGAATAAATATGAGGGTACAACCCTACACACATCTAGTGTTGTAATCGTTTCTGCATCATCTATGATTAGCGAACAATTCCTGCTACTTCCTTCCCTATCAAATGGAGATGCGACTCTTTCAATGACGAATATAATTTCTCCAAAGAAAGATACTGTTAAAATTCTTCCAGTTGAACTAAATCAGCAACAAATTACGATTAGACAAGATCAAGTAGTAGTTAATATGATTGTATTTATAGTGGTTATTCCATTAATAATACTGATAGCTGGTATAGTAGTTTGGGCTCGCAGGAGGCATTTATGAGTAAAAAAGTTCAAGCAATTATTGCAGGCTCGATTGTTATCGTTTTGCTGGCAGCAGCAATTGCGGCACTCGTTTTAACACAAAAGTCTGAATCAACCGATAAGCAATCTCCATCATCTGTAGATGAGTTGATTACACTTATCGAGGGTGCTGCAGGAGAGCTTGAATATGTTAATGTAAAAAACGATAAAGACGAATATAAAATCGAACTTTTGGGCGAGAAAAAATGGGGAATAAAGGCACTTGATGGATTTACTCAAATCGATAAGCTGTATAATGATACAGTATCGAGTGTTAGCTTTGCATATGCTAGCCAAATTGTAGAAGAAGATTGTACAGACCTAGCAAAGTTTGGTCTTGATGCACCAGCACTTGTTACTGAGATTAAGTTCAAAGGCAAAGACGTTTTTAAATTTACATTAGGCGATATTTCTCCAGACGGCTATTCAAGATATCTCATTAAAACTGGCGAAAAAACTGTATATGCTGTTGCAACAAGCACATTTAGCTCACTATTACAGGCAAAATTTGATTACTTGGATAAGTCATTAATTCCAGCCCTTGAAGTAGGTGAAGATGGAAAACCGGTTGCACCAACTCTTGACTACTTCAAGATTTCAAGACCGGATATGGAAAAACCTCTCATCCTCGAAAAATATAAGCCGGGAGAGCTTACTGAAAATGCAATTTCATCTACGGGACTCAAAATGACAGGTCCGGTTAATGCTATGGCAAATGAGACTAAAGTTCAAAACGACATATTTTCCTTATTTGGTTTGACGGCTACTGGAATAGAGGTGCTTAACCCTACTGCTGAGGATTTGACAAAGTATGGCTTTGATGCACCAACCTCCGTTCTTGAGATGACTTACAATGAAACATCTTCAATCAAGATTACAACCGGCAACGGAATTGAGTGCAAACATGAAGAGGGCGAGGATTTGACAGGGCATAAGCATCAAATCACCCACTACTATGTAATGCGTGAGGGTACAAATATAGTTTATACCCTAACAAAAGATATTGTTAATTGGATGGAGATGCAGCCTAAAAACTTCTTGTCTTCAATTGCTGTATTAGCACCAATTCTTGACCTTGATTCAGTTGTATTTAAAGCTGGCAATGAAGAGTATAAAATTGACTATATCAAAGCTACTGACAAAACTGATACCAAAGCCATTACTGCTAAATTAAACGGTAAAAAAGTTGATGTGGATGGTTCAAAGAAATTACTTCAGCTGTTTTATTCGACTTCAATTCAAGATGTAAATACAATAATACCTAATATACCTCCCGCTGCTTTAGTGAAATACAACTATACAAATGGAAAAACTGATATTGTTGAGTTTTTTGTGCTAGAAGACAGAAGCACAATCATATCTCTAAACGGCAACAACGCTTATTCTGGACGTTCTGGATATGTTGATAAAATGATTAAAGAGGTTAAAAACCTAGTAGAAGGTAAGTCGATAAGCACTGATTGGTAATTCATACAAAAATATCCGACATTTTTTGTCGGATATTTTTAGTTGTTTTAACAACTTAGAAACATTAAAACATTGCGACAAAAAACATATTATGATATACTTGTACTATACTATAAAATAAGGGGATTATAATAATGGGTGATACTTTTTTAGAGCAAATAGTTAAAAAAAGAGATACTGTTAAAGAATCTATTATAAGATTTTTAATAATTTTTGCTGGTGTGGTTATTTTTATTGCGTCATTGCTGTTTTTGGGCAATCAATTTGTTGGTCCATTTTCACTATTAATTGGTGTGGGTGGAATTTATTTTGCATGGTATTTTGCATCAGGATTAAATCTTGAGTTTGAATATATTTATACAAACGGTGAGATTGACTTTGATAAAATTAGTGCAAAGAGAAAGCGTAAAAGAATTGTTACCGTTAGAATATCTTCATTTGATGATTTTGGAAAATTTGATGCTCAAAAATACAAAAATCAAAGGTATGATGTTACAATTAATGCTTCGGTTTCACTTCTTGACCCTGAAACGCATTATGCAACATTCAGAAATAGAGATGGAAAAAGTTGTATCTTAATGTTTACTCCAAACGAGAAATTGCTCGAAACCATTAAGGCACAATATAGAAAAAAGGCTTATGTTAAATAAAATTTATACAGGAATTGATTTAGTTGAGATTGACCGCATAAGAAATAGCATCCAAAGAGATGCTAATTTTCTTGTGCGGTTTTTTGGTGATGATGAACGAAAACTCTTTAACTCAATAAATGCTGCTGAGCGAATTGCTGCAAATTTTGCAGCAAAAGAGGCATTTTCAAAGGCCATAGGCACAGGGATTGTTGGTTTTTCGTTAAAAGAAGTCCAGACGTTACGCGATGAAAATGGAGCTCCTTTTTTGCAATTGTCCGGAAAAGCAGAGGAAATTGCAAAAAAAAGGCAGATGCAGTTCTCTGTAAGTTTGTCCCATACAAAAGAGTATGCGACAGCGATTGTGATTGGATATACAAATTTTTGAAAAGGGTGAAGATATGCTGACGTTAACCAAAAATCAAATGCAGATTGTTGAAAAATTGGCGGATCAAAATGGCTTGTCATACAAATTTATGATGCAAAATGCAGGCTCAATGGCATATAAGTATATCCAAAGAAAAATTGGAATGGGAAAAGTGAAATGCGTAATTTTGGCCGGTAATGGCAACAACGCAGGGGACGGCTTTGTTATGGCAAGGCTCTTAAGCCAAGATAATGTAGATGTAACTTTGATTATGTGTATGGGAGTGCCACTAACACCACTTAGTATTGAACAGTTTGAGCTTTTGAGGAATTTACATATTACCATAATTGACATAAAAGACGATATGGAAAAGGCAAAATCAGCAGTTGCATCAGCCAATATTATTATTGATGCGATTTTTGGAATAGGTTTTCATGGGGAATTACCCGCTGAAGTAGCAAAGATTGTAGTCGCTGCCAATGATACACAAGCAACACGAGTAGCATTAGATATTCCAAGTGGCACAAATGCTGACAGCGGTGAGGTGGCAAAAGTTTGCTTTCAAGCTGATTTGACGCTGTCATTTGCAGCATACAAATATGCACACTTAAACCCACCTGCAAATGAAAAATGCGGTGTTGTTGAGGTTTTGGATATTGGCATTCCAAGTAACATTATCTATGCGGTTATCAATCATATTACAAAGTTAACTCCCAAAATGATAGTTGACAGCTTGCCTATAAGAAAATTTGATGCACACAAAGGTGACTTTGGAAAGCTACTGAACATTTCTGGTTCTGGGTCAATGGGTGGAGCGGCTATGATGTCCACCCTTGGGGCAATGCGAATTGGCGCTGGGATTGTTCGGCTTGCAACCACGCAAAGGGTCGCCACAATGATTGCCCCGCATTTAATGGAAGCTATGACTTGTCCTTTGGAGGATGAGGCTGATGGCTCAATTTCAATGAACGCTATTGATGAAATTGAAAGACTACTCGAACTTTCAACAACTTGCTTGATAGGTTGTGGAATATCTGTGACAGACAACACAAAACAAATAGTTGAGTTTGTGTTGAAAAATACAAAATGTAATCTAGTTATAGATGCTGATGCACTAAACTGCATTGTAGGCAATGTTGATTTGCTGAAATCTGCAATAAATATACCGATCATCACTCCACACATTGGCGAGATGGCAAGGCTTGTTGGCATGAGTATCCAAGATGTTATAGATAACTCGGTGAATATTGCACGGGTCTTTGCCAAAGAGTATAATGTTGTTGTGGTGCTCAAAAGTCACAAAACGCTGATTGCAACTCCGACGGGTGAGATGTTTGAAAATACCACTGGAAACGCAGGACTCTCCAAGGGTGGAAGTGGTGACGTACTTGCAGGAATGATTGCCGGGCTTTTGGCGCAAGGGCTTTTCCCAAGGGATGCAGCAATTTGTGGAGTATATTTGCATGGTGCTGTGGCTGATAATTTAGCAAAGAAAATGTCGCTTTATTCAATGCTTGCACGAGATATTACAGATGAAATTCCCTATACACTTAAACAACTTGATAGATAATAAATTAACCCCCTCTTGCATATTAATAATGTAAGAGGGGTTCTATATTGAGATAAAATTTATTATGAGGTGGTGACGTGAGCAAAGTATCGCTTTATTTATGTTGCGTCGGATGCAATATGGATGGAGCATCATGCTCCTATCTATGAAAAATCGTTCCTTTATATTATCTATAGTGGGCATAGTTGCAGTGTTTGCGGTATTATTTTGCTTTGGTTGCCAACCAAAGCAAAATAAAGTGTCCAACAAAGAGGCTACCACAAATTTAAAGAGACCATTTGACGCAAAAGCCACAATAAAAATGAAGGATTTAGTTTTGACGGCAGATATCAATAAGACCGCTGTCGGCTGTGCAACAATAAAAGTAAGCGAGCCGAAATCCCTAAAAGATATGAAGTTTGAGTATGACGGTAAGGATATCAAAATCGGATATAAGGGGCTATCGGTAAAACTTGATGAAAACTCAAAGCTAGTTTCTTCACTTGTTGCTATTATCGTGAATTCAATTGACAAGGCAGCCAGTGAAAGCGGTATTGACGTAAAGGTTGAGGGCAAGGTGTTAGTGGTATCAGGTGAGAGTGAAAGTGGAAAATTTGCAATTAAAATTGATAGGGAAAGTGGCTCAATTGCAACAATTAACCTACCGGAACTTGATTTTGAATGTCGCTTTGATGATTTTTTAGCGAAATAATAAAAAACTCCACTGCGTAATGCAGTGGAGTTTTTTGTGTAATAGATATTTTATTTTTTCAAGCTAAGTTTAATCGCAACCCAGCCATTTTCGGTAATGCTATTTTCGACTTTAAGTCCTGCATTGATTAGTGCATCAGTTACCTCGTCCGAGCGTTCTTCGATAATTCCCGATACAAGTAAAATGCTATCGTCATACATAAATTGGGTTACATCGGTACTCAGGCGAATGATAACATCAGCCACGATATTTGCACAAACCACGTGATATTTGCCACTGATTTTCTCTGTTAGGTCACCGCAAACAAGCTCGATTTTATCGCCAACGTCATTGAGGTCTGCATTTTCCTGTGCAACTTTAACGGAAAGCTCGTCGATATCAACACCAACAGCAGTTTTTGAGCCAAGTAACAATGCTGTAATTGCAAGAATTCCGCTACCCGTTCCAATGTCAAGCATATCTGTTCCGTCTGTAATGCAATCCTCTAATAATTGCATACACAGTCTTGTGGTTTCATGAGTACCCGTTCCAAATGCCATGCCAGGATCAAGTGTCACACGAACCTCGCCATCAGCAAGGGTATATTCCTCCCAGCAAGGTACAACGACAAGCTTTTTGCCTATTTTAGTAGGATGATAGTATTTTTTCCATGCAGTTGACCAATCCTCTTCGTTGACATTTGTAGTTTCAATTGCAAGCCGTCCAAGGTCAATGCCCTCATATAAAGCACGTTGCCCTTCAATAGAAGCTTTAATTTCGTTAAACTGCTCGATGCCCTGTAGGTTATCTGGCAGATAAAATTTAACATTGCTTTCCTTATTTTTGAGTTCATCGACAAGGCTTTCTTCAATATAATCCCAATGAATTTCTGTGCTTTCTAGAAAATCGTTAAAATCTGCCGCGTCCTCAATAGTCATACCTCTAATTCCGTGAGCAATTAAAAAACCACTAACGATATCAACGCCCTGCGTTGTTGTATATATAGATATTTCTTTCCAATCCATGCTTGTTCTCCTTATACTAATTGTCAATATAAAGGGGGATATACCCTATGTCTCAACAATTTTACATTATTATTATGATATATTGTTTACCATTATACAGTGATAAAATAATCTTTGCAAGAAAACTTATATAAATACTGTTAACACTTGACTTTATACCACCTATTAATTAAAATAGAAGGGATAGATAAATTGACGGAGGTATAATAACGTGAATAATTCAGATAAAACCATGGAGAAAATCGTTTCCCTTTGTAAGGGTAGAGGATTTGTGTTTCCTGGAAGTGAAATTTATGGCGGACTTTCAAATACATGGGATTACGGCCCTTTGGGTGTTGAGCTTAAAAACAACGTAAAACGTGCATGGTGGAAAAAGTTTGTCCAAGAAAACCCACATAACGTTGGACTTGACGCTGCAATCTTAATGAACCCACAGACTTGGGTGGCTTCTGGACACGTTGGCGGATTTTCCGACCCATTGATGGACNNGATTGCAAAGAATGTAAAACTCGTCACAGAGCTGACAACTTAATAGAAGAACAAGCTGGTATCGAGCCAACTGCTTGGACAGATGCACAGATGGCAGAATTTATTGTAGAAAAAGGCATTAAGTGTCCAAACTGCGGTAAAACAAATTTTACTGATATTAGAAAATTTAACTTGATGTTTAAGACGTTCCAAGGTGTAACAGAAGATGCTAAAAACGAGATTTTTCTACGTCCGGAAACGGCACAGGGAATATTTGTAAACTTTGCAAACGTGCAACGTACCACTAGAAAAAAACTCCCATTTGGTATTGCACAGATTGGTAAATCATTTAGAAACGAAATTACTCCGGGTAACTTTACATTTAGAACAAGAGAGTTCGAGCAAATGGAGCTTGAATTTTTCTGTAAACCAGGTACAGATCTTGATTGGTTTGAGTTTTGGAAAAAATATTGCAAGGATTGGTTGTTATCACTTGGTATTCCTGACGAGAACATTCGCTACAGAGATCACGAAAAAGAGGCGCTTTCTCACTACTCCAAGGCAACAACTGACATTGAAATTATGTTCCCATTTGGTTGGGGCGAACTTTGGGGCATTGCGGATAGAACCGATTATGACCTATCACAACATCAAAACCACTCCACAAAGACCCTTGAGTATTTTGATCAAGAAACCAATGAAAAATATATCCCATATGTAGTAGAGCCATCTTTAGGCGCTGACCGTGTTGTACTTGCATTTTTGTGTAGTGCATATGACGAGGAAGTTGTTGATGCTGAGAAAAATGACACACGTGTTGTTTTAAGATTACACCCAACACTTGCTCCTTTTAAGGCGGCAATCCTACCATTGTCAAAAAAACTTTCAGACAATGCAACGGAAATCTATACCGCTCTTTCTAAAAAGTTTATGGTTGATTTTGACGATTCGGGTTCAATTGGAAAACGTTATCGTCGTCAAGACGAAATTGGAACACCATTTTGCATAACTTATGACTTCGAGTCAGTTGAGGACGGTTGTGTAACTGTTC
>DBGA01000027.1:0-33016 GCA_002295325.1 Ruminococcaceae bacterium UBA866
CCCAGCTGAGCTATGCTCCCACGCCGGTTTCGCTTGACTTACTTAAATCAGCGACGTGTTTTAGTATACTATAGTTCAGCTACTTTGTCAACATCTTTTTATAAGAAAATTAAAAAAATTCTATTCTCCTATTAGTTTTGCCAAATCATCATCAGAAAATTCATACTTGTTATTGCAAAAATGGCAACATACCTCACAGCCATCCTGCTCCTCTTTCATTTCGACAAGTTCCTTTTTACCCATGCTTATTAAGGCTCGCTCAATTCTATCTCGGCTACAATCACATCTATATGAAACATCTGCATCTTCCAAAAGATTTGGTGATAACCCTTTTAACAAAAGCTCACAAATTTCAGTTGGAGTAACTCCTTTGTCTATCATAGTAGAAACGGACTCAATGTTTTTTATATTTTCTTCAATTGCATCAATACATTTTTCGTCTGCAAAAGGAAGTAGATGAATCAAATATCCACCAGCTGCTTTTACGGTTAAATCTGGATTTACCAAAACACCCAAGCCACATACGGTAGGCGTTTGCTCACTTACAGCATAATAGCTTGTAATATCCTCTGCAATCTCACCCGATACGATAGGCACTTGCCCAACATATGGCTCCTTTAAGCCCAAATCCTTAATCACACTCAAAAAGCCATCAGAACCAACAGCACCCTTTACATCAAGCTTGCCATACTGATTTAATGGCAATTCAACCACTGGATTTTGCACATATGCCTTTACATTTCCTTTTGAATTTGCAACCGCAATCAACGAGCCTGTAGCACCATTGCCATTCATTCTCAATGTAATAGTATCATCTTCACTCTTAAGCGAATATCCCATCATACTAGCAGCAGTCGAAAGTCTGCCAATCGCTGCGGTTACTACTGCTGAGGTTTGGTGTATCTTTTCAATCTCTGCTACAATTTGAGTTGAGTTGATAGCACATGCCATAACCGATCCATCGTCTGATATCATGCGAACTAAATTTCCCATTTATTTTTTCCTTTCGTTATACGGATTGTTTTTATTCCATTATAGGTATCATTGAGCCAATATCCATTAAACAATCAACACTTCCCTCAATGATTTCAATATTGCGTTCTTCGATAAACTCTCTTATTTTTGCTCCGTCACTGTGAGATGTCAGCTTACCCGTAAAATACATTTGTGACTTTGAAAGTTTCACACCTGCTCCACCGATAAAGCCATAAGCATATCCATCAAGTCTAATTCCACCATCCATAATTGTCAAAACATCAAACCCTGCTTGCTTGCAAGCAGTGGCAATGGTGTGGTCGGCTGTAACGATGGAACGTTCATCAACAATAAGTGTGGAGCATTTTGAGTATCCCTGCTTAACATCCATAATAGTTTCATATGTAGTACCCGACAATATCGCTTTGTCGGTGTATTTTTCGTTGCAAATAAGATGTTGTCCTACCCTTGCTGCATTGAGCGAGATATCATATGGATATTTCTGAGACAGCCTCGTTGTGGATTGGATTACATTCATTCCAAGCTGCTTTAGGCTATCGTTTAGGCTATAGCTATAAGGATAAACTACAATGTCATCGCCGCCCAAATGGTGACACAGTATATCGGCATGAAATGAGACTGCATCTTGTACATCATCGCATTTTTCCGTAACAATTAACTCTATATTCATCGCCGTTAAATCGGCTAAAACTCTTTCATATTGCGGGGATAAAATCATCGCTGCGACTTTTTTTTGTGGCAAATTTGGAAATTCTACATATCCCATAAACCCACTCCTTATTCATATCGTAGTGCATCAACAGGTTTTAACGCGGCAGCTTTTAGTGCTGGATAAACTCCAAATAATATTCCAATTCCAACTGAAAACAGGATACAAAATAAAACCGTTGCCATATTAATGACAACTGGAACTGAAACAATCAAGCAACCAATAACTCCAATAGTAATACCTATAACACAACCTATTATACTACCAATTAGGGATAAAAGCAAAGATTCAGATAGAAATTCAAGTAAAATTATTCTCTTACTTGCCCCAATTGCTTTCTTAATTCCTATTTCTCTTGTGCGTTCATTCACCGTAACAAGCATCACAGTCATAATCGAAAGTCCAGCAACTACAAGGGAGATTCCTCCAATAATTGACAGAATAAGCGTTACTATATTCAATACGGAATTAAGCTTTTCTTTTTGTTGATTTAGATTTTCTGCCTTTACCCCATCACTTGTGCCTAGCTTTTGGTTTAGCTCCCTCAAAATATTTGAAGTTGCAATCGTTTCGTCCTTATCCTTTTTTAACGTAACCACTATTTGCGAAAAATTAGGGTTTTGCGAGAGGCTTGAAAGGGTAGTAAAGGGTGCATATAAAAACGATGGCACCATCTCCCCCATGATTCCTTGTAAAATGTTTCCGCCCGAGCTTACCACCCCGACAACCTTAAAATCAACAAACCTGCTATCAACATATAAGCTTACCTTTTTTCCAACGATGTTACTCCTTTTATAATTGTTCTTTGCAAAGGTTTCATCTACAACGCAAACCTTTGCATTAGAATTAATATCACTTTTATTTATCTTTCTTCCGTGCAAAAGTTCCATAGCTACGATGTTATCAACATTTGAGTCTATCCCCCACAAGACAGCCTGTGTACGCATTTTTCTAACAATAATTTCGCTTATTTTACTAATTAAAGGGGATGCCTCTTTGACATTATCATTTGCGGACACCATATCAAGTTCTGCTTTTGACAACATCTTTGGTGACACACCACCTGTCGTTCTAATACACAGTCCGCTAATCCCCATACTGTCAAGCTCAGAATTTATCGTTTGTTTGCCTACATCACCAATAATTGAAATTATGATAACTGAAAGAACACCAATACTTATCCCCACAATTGTAAGCATTGAGCGAAGTTTTTTCCTCATGATATTCTTTATTGAGCTTGATAGTGTTTCAAACATTCTTTTACCCCACATTTTTAACTATAACATTATTTCCCTTAATATTAACCGCATTTACTATAATTAGATCATCTTGGTCAAGCCCAGATATCACCTGCACTTTATCTGAAAACTCCTCACCAGTCGTAATGTCTTTTCTTATTGCACGTCCATCCCGATAAACATAGGTGTACTCTTGATTATTATCATCTTGTAAAATCGCCTCATAGGGAATGGTCATTGCCACAACGTCTCCCGATTTCTTCACCACACCATTTACTGAGTAACCTGGCTTTAACCTGCTATAGTTTGCGTCAAGCTGAACATAAATTCCAACAACAGTAACCTGTGAAGTTCCGGATATTGTTTTTGTTGCGGTGGGAAATACACGNNCACGGTCTACCTTACCAGTATATTTTACATCTCCTGTTGCTGACGCTTTAAATACCACGATGTCTCCTTCAACAATCTTATCCGAATCAATCTCATCAATTGTCATCTTTACTCTCATAACGTCTGTTTTAGAAATTGTACAAACGGTGGTTTTAGGCGTAGTCATTGCTCCAGCAATTAAATTTATTGAGGTAATTGTTCCACTTGTTGGAGAAACTATTTCGGTAGGGATGTAATCTTTAACAATTTCTTCGCTTACATTGAGTTTTCCTATTACCTCCATGAATTCTTGTGGGATAAGCTTTGTAGAATCAGCTAGATTAAATAAAGCAGCTTGGGTTGCCGCGGTATCCACAGTTGCAATCACATCTTGTGCCTCAACATAATCCCCAATTTGAACATTTACTTTTTCTGGTACAATCGGAAGTTCTACAAAGATGTCTTTTTTTGAAATTTCCTCAATGACACCACTTGTATAGATGTCCTCGCTTATAATACTCTTTTTAGGAGATATAATTTCCACGGACGTCACCATATTCTCAATTGCCTTTGGAATAAAAGTCGATAACACAATTACAAAAAGTGTTGCCACCGATAGCTTTAAATACTTTTTCATATTCTTCCTCCAAACTGGTTTCTATCATATTGTAAAAAGATGATTTCTCACTGAATTTACAGATGAAAATTATCTATCATGCGTTTTAAGAGATAATTTCTAGCAAAAAAGTTTCAATTTTACAAAGTGGTTTCTATAAATTATTGTTGCTGTTTTTACTCATTTTATTTACTGTTAATTTTCTTTTTATTTTGAATATAATCGGTTATTAAAAACATACTAACTTTATACAAACTTGAATGGAGTTTTTGTTATGAATTTGATTACCTGCGATGAAAACTGCAAATACCAAAATGAAGGATACTGCCAGTTAAATCAAAATGCTGCAATTAACGGTCTCAAAGTAAATGGGTGTAGTTATTTTATCAAACGAAAACCTCTAAAGAAAAACAAAAAAGGTGCAGACGGTAATTAGCCTGTCTGCACCTTTTTAATTATACAAAAATCTATTAGGAAAGTTCCTTTACTATTGACTTTTGTATATTTATGTCTTATAATCAACAATAAGTTCCGTTAAAAATAACAAAAGAATTTTGACGCAAATACCAAGTTTCTTTGCAATAAGAATCCTATTTGCATTCAAAAAACTAGCAGGGTGTCTTTTACATACCCTGCTCAAAAAATAAATGTCGAGGTGTATGAACATGATTAAGTTTGGTACTGGCGGATTTCGGGCTATCATTGGTGAAGATTTTACAAGAGCTAATCTAGACCTGCTCACCCAGGCGCTTGCAAATAAAATTTATAAAGAAAACGTGGCTGACAAGCCTTTTATCATTGGCTATGATCGTAGATTCCTTTCGGACACTGGCGCAAAATGGTGTGCGAGCGTTCTTGCTGGAAACGGAATTCACGTTACAATGATAAGTCACGAGGCTCCTACTCCTGAAATTATGTTCGTTGTTAAGAAATCTGGCGCAAAATATGGTTTTGCTATTACTGCGTCACATAACCCAGCTGAATATAACGGTATTAAGGTTTTTACAGAGGGGGGACGTGACGCTACCGAAGTTGTTACAGATGACATTGAGGCTGAAATCGCTTTAATCTGTGCTGATGACATCAAACGCATGGACTACGACGAGGCAATAAAAGCACAAATTATTTTTGAAGTTAACACTAAAAACGATTACATAGATAGCATTCTTGCTATTCTTGATATTGAGAAAATAAAAAGTCGTGACCTTAGAGTTTTGCTTGATCCTATGTATGGTGTTAGTAAAACCTCTTTGCAAACAATACTACTTACTTGCCGTTGCGATGTTGAGGTTATCAACGACCGCCATGACACATTGTTCGGAGGACATCTGCCTTCCCCTACTGCGGCAACCCTAAGACGTTTATCACAGCTTGTAGTTGAAAACAAATACGACCTCGGAATTGCTACCGATGGTGATGCTGACCGTATTGGTCTAATCGATGCAAAGGGTGCATTCATTCATCCTAACGATATCTTGGTATTGCTTTATCACTATCTAACTAAATACAAGGGTTGGAGCGGTCCTGCTGTAAGAAATATCGCAACTTCTCACCTGCTTGATAAGCTAGCAAAAAGCTTTGGACAAGAATGTTATGAAGTGCCTGTTGGCTTTAAGCATATTTCCTCTAAAATGGAGGAAACTAACGCTCTTATTGGTGGAGAAAGCTCAGGAGGGCTTACTGTTCGTGGGCATATTAGCGGCAAAGATGGTATTTATGCAGCGGCTTTGCTTGTTGAAATGCTTTGCGTTATCGGCAAACCTCTGACTGATATTCTTGCAGAAATTAAAGCTGAGTTTGGGCAACACGAAATGAGCGAATTTGACACACGTTTCAGCCATGAAAAAAAAGCACAACTGCAGAAATTACTTTTCGTAGAGAAAAAGCTTCCTGAATTTTCAATTGAAGTTGAAAAAATTTCCTATATGGACGGTTGCAAAGTTTACTTCAAAAATGGTGGTTGGATTATCTGCCGTTTCTCTGGTACTGAGCCACTTATTCGCGTTTTCTGCGAGCAATCAACTGTTGAAGCTGCAGACGAGATTACAAAAACTATGATTGACTTCTTGGGATTGCAAGATATTTAACTCTCAATAGTATGAAACAAAGAGCATACATTTCTAATCGAAATGTATGCTCTTTAATATTTTAGCTATAAACTTTCCGGCTCATAAACTTTCATGCTTACACCAGCATCATTTACCAAAACATCTTGTGACGTCTTTGAGAGAAGATATTCCACATAAAAATCGCCACTAGCCCCCGATAAGTTTACAATTTGTATGACGTATACTACCCAAAACCAATCAGAAGGAACAATAAAATTTAAAATTAGCAATACAATTCCCAAAATAACAACTGGAGAAAGTGCTATGATAAGATAATCTTTTTTAGCAAAATATGCTGTCTTCTTGCCAGCAAAAGCATAAAGCCCAGTAAATCCATACTCAGCCTTTTCACCGCAATAACATTTAATAAAAAAACCATGTACCAATTCGTGCAAAACAGTGTATATGATTATACCCACAATGGCTATTAACGGCTTTAATAGCAGGCTAATTCCTATGTTTTCAATACTAATTTCAATCGGATTGATAAGCATACCGATTATTAGAAGTGGTACGGAAATCAAAATTGCCCCGACATTTACAAGGATCATCAGCTTTTTATCTTTTTGCAAATCAATTTCTTTCTTCAATTTATAGTTTTGTGGTAAGTTGAATGTTGTCATTATTTCTCTCCTATTTTGTTTTATATTAGATTAGGATATTAATGCAATATAGTACGCAGCCAGCAATTCATCAGGTAATAACAATGACAAGCCTAGAAGGTCTGCTTTTGTGCCCTCTACCACTGCTTTTTTAATAAGCGTTCCAATGTATATCGTGCGTATGCTCTTGTCAAGCAGGGCTAGGGTTTCCTTTAGATTTTTAATGCTGTTCATTTCAATTGGTGCAGTGTGAACCATCTCAACCTTGCTAAGTTCTTCAAACAATACTTCATTAAAAACTGATAGGCTGTATACTTTTTCTGAATTAACAGAAAAAATTTCTCCTGCCGACTCTGCACAAGCTTTTATAAATGAGGTAAACTTTAAATCAAATTCTTTGCCATATTTACGCTTCAAGAAGTTTGAAATATTAAGATGAAACATTTTCTCCTTTTTATCGGTATCTCCACTTTCATAAGTAAGCCCCAATGCATGGTTTTGTGCATCTATAATCTGCCTTTCACGCTTGATAAAGGCTGGAACCTCATTTTTAATAAACGTGTATGCAACCCCATCAAATGCATTAAATGCTTTCATTGTATCGAGATAACCCAAACGGATATTGCGTTTTATAATAGCNNAATGGTCCTAAATCCCAATAAGATTTTATTATCATAATCTCTTTAGCCTGTTTTAATGTTTCCTTGCGTACCATTCCAATGGCTTCTAAATCGACTGCTATCACAAAGTCCGCACCCTTATTTGTAGCAAGCTCTACAGGAAGATTATCATAATATCCACCATCAATATACTCACCGCCCTCAATCTCACAGCTTTTCATCGCAGGAAAAAGCGAGCAGCTTGCAAGCAGATAGTCTGTAAGCTGCCCCTCTTTGATATCTTCTTTATAGAGTTCTAGTGGTTTTAACGTTTTCTTATCTACTACAACAACACCACACTCAATGGGACTATTGCGGATAATATCCTCATCACAATGCTTATCAAGCATTTTTTTCAGAGGATACGAATTTGTGCCACCATGACGCACATAATCCTTTAGCATTTGCTTAATCATAATATTGATTTTTTGTTTTGCAGGCAAAGCTTCGTCCATTTCGATTTCCAGCACCATGGCTGTATTAATATTTTTCCACACTTCAAGGGCATTATCGAAGTCATCCATAGTGACAAGTGCCGCATTTAATGCACCAACAGAGGTTCCTGTGACAATGTCAATTTTAATTGACAAATCTCTTATTGCTTGCCACACTCCAATTTGGTANNAAAACCAATGCATTTTTTTGAATTGTTATCACCCGCCTTATTTATTTTCGATATATTCTTTAATCTTTGAAAAAACCTCGTCACTGATTACATGCTCAATTCTGCAAGCATCTTTATCTGCGCAGGCTTCGCTTACATTTAGCGTGCTCATTAAAAACTTTGTTATTAGTCTATGACGTTCATATATTTCATTTGACTTTTTTAATCCCATTTCAGTAAGGATGATGTTACCGTTTTGTTCTATTGTAATAAAACCCGACTTTTTTAAAATAGCCATAGCTCTACTAACACTTGGCTTTGCATATAAAAGCTCGGTTGCTACATCAACGGATCGAACAAAGCCATTTTTTTTGCCCAACATCAATATCGTTTCTAGATAGTTTTCCCCTGATTCTCTCATTTGCATAGTACCGCCTTTCTTATTCCCATATAGTATAATTCAATTTTATCACATTCACAGTTTTTTACAAGTATTGGGCGCTTTATAAGTAAAAATTAATTTGACAGCGTTATTTCATTGTATTATTATTAATAAAGCATTTCCTGTTTTATTAATTTCTAAACGCCCTGTGGTTTCGCCAATGGCNNAGATGGCAAATTAAAACTGTAGTAGACAGTTTTAATAAATACTATCATCAGAATGGAGAATTTTCTTTTGGCATTTATATTTTTTTTAATTAGCTTACTATCCTCTACTATTGGTGCGATAAGCGGGATCGGCGGAGGAGTTATCATAAAACCTGTGCTTGATGCTACCAATACACTTCCCGTTGCGACCATCTCATTTTTATCTGGCTGTACAGTACTAACAATGTCGGTTGTATCTCTTTTACGTCAGCGAAACTCTGATGTAAAGCTTGATACAAGACGCACCACCCCACTTGCAATCGGCGGTGCAATTGGCGGTATCATCGGAAAATATATTTTTGATTTAACAAAATCAATTCTAACTGAAAATATACTGGGTGGTATGCAAGCAGCTATTTTATTTTTAATGACATTTGGTGTGCTTTTGTTTGTAATTTACAAGCAAAAAATAAAAATGCTCGATGTTAAGAGCATTTTAGTTGCTTTTATCGTAGGTTTGGCGCTTGGACTAATTTCTGCATTTTTAGGCATTGGTGGTGGGCCAATGAATATCGCTGTGCTATATTTCTTCTTTTCCATGTCACCAAAATCTGCAGCATTAAACTCAATTTATGTCATAATGTTTTCGCAAATCACAAGCTTGGTTAGCAGTATTTTAACAGGTAACATTCCAGAATTCTCATGGGTAATCCTTTTGTGCATGATGGCGGGCGGTGTGTTTGGGGCTTTAATTGGCAGTGCTATTTCCAAGAAAGTTGAAAATGCAAAGGTGGAGCTCTGCTTTAAAATACTGTTATTTGTAATTATGGCTATAAACGTATATAATATGGTGAGATTTTTTTAAACAGACGATAAAAATGCAGGAATTGAAGATTAATCTTGCATTTTTATTTGACGTAAATAATATAGTTATGTTATAATATTAAGGTATTATAGATTATTTAGAAAGAGATGATTTCATGATTAAGGCTTGTATCGTTGGATATGGAAACATAGGAAAATCCGTTTTAGAAGCAATAAGCGCTTCAAGTGACATTGAGCTTTGCGGAGTTGTAAGACGAAGTGTTTGCGAAAATTCACCTACAGAACTTGCAAATGTTCAAATTGTTGACAATGTCAATAAACTTGCTGTGAAACCTGATGTTGCAATTTTGTGCACCCCCTCAAGAAGCATTCCTAAAGTTGCCCCAGAATATCTTGAACTAGGAATAAATACTGTTGATAGTTATGACATTCATCAAACAATATACGACGTAAAGATGGAACTTGATAAGGTTTGTAAAGCAAGTAACGCTGTTTCAATACTTGCTGCGGGTTGGGATCCCGGTTCTGACTCTGTTGTTCGTGCATTAATGGAAAGCTGTGCTCCTAAAGGCATCACCTACACAAACTTTGGCCCTGGAATGAGTATGGGACACACTGTTGCCGTAAAAGCAATTGAGGGTGTAAAAGCTGCCTTGTCCATGACAATTCCACTGGGCACTGGTATCCATCGCAGAATGGTTTACATTGAAATTGAAAAAGGCTATGACTATGCCGATGTTGCTGCTAGAATTAAGGCTGATGCTTATTTTGTAAAGGACGAAACTCACGTTATGGCGGTGGAAGATGTCAACGCCCTACTTGATATGGGTCACGGTGTTCACATGGTAAGAAAAGGCGTTTCAGGCACAACACAAAATCAAATTTTTGAGTTTGATATGACAATTAACAATCCTGCTCTGACTGCACAAAACCTTGTAAATTGTGCAAGAGCTTCTATGAAACAATCTACCGGTTCTTACACTATGATAGAAATCCCTGTAATCGATTTGCTATGTGGCGAAAAAGAAAGTTTAATTAGGCGTTTGGTATAATATATTTTTCTTGACAAGCAGGGTAATATTATATATAATAGATAGGCATAGCAATAGAGGTGTATTATGATTATTGAATTAAAGCAACTATTTGACATCGTGGACGAATCAATCGAGTTTGACTATCCTATGGATTTATCAGATTATGAGCTTTTCTCCATCTATCCTTTTATTACGCCTGTTAATGTTAAAGGTGAGGTTTTTAATAGAGCCGGTATAGTTACTTTAACTTATACTTCAAGCTTTACTTTAAAACTTGATTGCGACAGATGTTTAGAGAGTTTCGAGCGTGAGTTTTGCAATTCTTCTGAGCAGATTTTAGTTACACAGCTTTCCACAGACAATGACGAGTATCTTGTGATTGAAAACAATAAGCTTGACTTAAACGAGCTTGTTCTATCAGATATACTTTTGAATCTACCATCAAAACTACTTTGTAGCCGTGATTGTAAAGGACTTTGTTCTAAGTGTGGGGCAAACTTAAATCAAACTGACTGTCTATGCGTAAAAAAAGAGATTGACCCAAGACTTGCTGTTTTGGGCGAACTACTTAAATAAATTTCTAGATTTTAAAAGGAGGTGCCCCAATGGCTGTTCCAAAGAGAAAGGTCTCCAAAGCTAGACGTGACAAACGTCGTTCAAGTGTTTGGAAATTAGATATGCCTGCATTTTCAAAATGCACACAATGTGGTGAGTTAAAAACCCCTCATAGAGTGTGTGGTAACTGTGGTTACTATAAAGGTGTTCAAGTTATCAAAAAGGAAGCATAATTGCAAAATGCTTCAATTTAGCAAATTTCCGCAAATCATTTAATTATTAAAAACTGCCGCCCAATTTTGTGGCGGCAGTTTTTTTGAAAATTGGTTATAATAATGAGTGCTAATCATTAAACACAAAAGGAGGTTTTATTTACGAGTGTTATAATTTATTCCGTAAAGGAAGGTACGATTGGAGCTAAAAAAAAGTTTCAAAGTGGAGATACTGTCGTTTCCATAAACGGAAATATGATTAATGATGTGCTTGATTACGACTTCTATATTGCTGACGAAAATCTTAAAATAGATGTTATAAAAGCAAACGGAAAGCACAAGATTATACGTATTAACAAGGNNTGAAACCTATCTTATTGATAAGCAAAGAAGCTGCCGAAATAACTGTATGTTCTGTTTCGTTGACCAAATGCCTAGTGGCATGCGTGAAAGTCTATATTTTAAAGATGATGATGACAGACTATCCTTCATTTTCGGAAACTATGTCACATTAACAAACCTCCCCCAAGAGGAAATTGACCGTATTATAAAAATGCACATATCTCCGATTAACATTTCGGTTCACACAACAAACCCTGAACTTAGGGTTAAAATGATGAAAAACCGCTTTGCAGGAGAAGTGCTTTCATATATTGACCAGCTTGCATATGCAGGCATTAAGCTAAACTGTCAACTTGTGCTTTGCCCCGATGTAAATGACGGCGAGGAGCTAAAACGAAGTTTGGGTGATTTGGCAAAGCTTTATCCGAGCGTTCAAACGGTTGCTTGCGTGCCTGTCGGACTTACAAAGCACAGAGAAAACTTGCCGCACCTTGAACCATATACAAAGGAAAAAGCAGAGGCTGTTATTGATATCATTCATGAATTTTCAAAAGAATTCTTTGAGAAAAATGGCACACGTATCGCCTTTCCTGCTGATGAATTTTATGTTAAAGCAGAGCGAGAAATTCCCCAATCAGACTACTATGGCGAGTTTACACAACTTGAAAACGGGGTTGGAATCGTAGCGTTACAACGAAGTGAATTCATGGACGCACTTGAGGATATTGAAGAATCAAATGTGAAAAGACGAGTTACAGTTGCAACCGGCGTAGATGCTGCACCATACATTCAAAAGCTAGTTGACGAATTAAAGAAAAAATGGCATAATTTAGAGTGTAATGTGATTGCTGTTGAAAATGAGTTTTTCGGCAAAACTATTACAGTCGCTGGTCTATTAACCGGACAAGATATACTTAAAAAACTTGACGGGATTGACTTAGGAGATGAACTCCTCCTGCCTAGCTGTATGCTAAGACATGAGCAGGACAAGTTTCTTGACGATATTACCCTTGACGAATTAAAAGCAAAGCTTAACATCAATGTTCGGCTTTGTGACAATGATGGTTATGACGTGTTAAATGCTTTAATTGGCGCACATGAATAATTTTATCAGAAAAAGGAGAACAGTATGGCAAAACCTGTAGTAGCGGTAGTCGGCAGACCGAATGTCGGCAAATCTACTTTATTTAATAAGCTTATCGGACAGAGGCTTTCTATCGTTGAGGATACCCCTGGAGTTACTCGTGACCGAATTTTTGCTGAGTGCGAATGGCTAAATCGTGAATTTTTATTGGTTGATACAGGCGGTATCGAACCTCATACAGATGACGTTATCCTTATACAAATGCGTCATCAAGCGCAAATTGCAATTGAAAGTGCTGATGTTATCATCTTAGTTGTTGACGTTCGTGATGGTGTTACAGCGACCGACATAGACGTTGCACAAATGCTAATAAAAAGCGGTAAACCTGTTGTTGTCTGCGTTAACAAATGCGACAGCCTTGGTTTGCCACCACCAGATTTCTACGAATTCTATAATCTTGGATTAACTGACATCTACCCTATTTCTGCCTCTCACGGACATGGTACAGGAGATTTGCTTGATGCAGTATTTGAGCATATTTCACCGGATATGGTTGATGAATATCCTGAAGAATTTATCAAGGTTGCAATCATAGGTAAACCAAATGTTGGTAAGTCCTCCCTTGTCAATAAAGTTGCTGGAGAAGAGCGTGTTATCGTTTCTAATATTGCAGGAACTACCCGTGATGCAATTGATACCGTAGTGAAAAATGAACATGGAAATTATGTTTTCATAGATACAGCAGGACTTCGTAAACGTGCAAGAGTGATTGACAGAATTGAGCATTTCTCTGTACTGCGTGCATATATGGCTGTTGACAGAGCAGACGTTTGTGTTATTATGATTGATGCTACCGAAGGCTTTACAGAGCAGGACTCAAAGGTTGCTGGCTATGCACATGAACAAGGAAAAGCCTGTGTCATTGCTGTCAACAAATGGGATGCCATTGAAAAGAATGATAAGACCATCTATGAATATACAAACAAGATAAAGAATACTCTGTCCTTTATGCCTTATGCAGAGTACGTATTTATTTCTGCAAAAACCGGACAAAGGCTGAATAAGCTGTTCGAGGTGATTGATATGGTTCGGGAGAACCAGACCCTTCNNAGATGATAAAACAATGGCTGAAACTCTAGCAAAACTAAAAGAGGACTTCAGCTTTATGTCATATGCTCCATTTGTGTTCATCTCTGCACTGACTGGACAACGTTTAAACAAGCTTTTTGAGCTGATTAACTTAGTCAAAGAGAGCAACTCTGTTAGAATTACTACAGGTAAGCTAAATGACTTACTTGCTTATGCCACTGCTAGAGTTCAGCCTCCTTCTGATAAAGGTAAGCGTCTGAAGATTTACTATATGACGCAACCTTCTACAAATCCACCTACCTTTGTAAGTTTCGCAAACAAAATCGATTTGTTCCATTTTTCTTACAGACGCTACCTAGAAAACCAAATTAGAGAAACCTTTGGACTTGTTGGAACACCAATTAGATTTATTGTGCGTGAACGAGAAGAGAAGAAATAACCTATAATTTTAGGTTGCTTTTAAAGGTATGCAATGCTATAATAAGTACAATTAATTTGACTTGTTAAGCATAAATTAAAAAACAAATATGGTTTTTAACGGTATGGGCTTAATTTAAGTTTATACCGTTAAATTATCTCATTATTTCAAAGAAACTACATATACTAAATGAATACGGGGTTGATTGTTGAATGGATTGGACATTATCTACTTTTATATGCCTAGCTGCGAGCATGGTTATAGGCTATTTTTTGGGAAGCCTTAACTTTGCAATTATCATTACAAAGCTTTTTGCTCATGATGATATCAGAAAACATGGCAGTGGAAATGCAGGGCTTACAAACGTTTTAAGAACACTTGGAAAAGGGCCTGCTGCGCTTACGTTGCTTGGAGATTTTTCAAAAGGCATTATGTCTGTATTAATTGCAAGACTGATTTTTTCGCTGTTTACAGGATTAAATGTTGTTGTAATTGGTGACTATTTTGCAGTATATGGTGCTTTGCTTGGGCACGTTTTCCCACTATATTATGGATTTAAAGGTGGAAAGGGCATCCTTGTTTCCTTTGGCGCACTGATAATACTCTCCCCTATCGCAGCATTAATCTGCTTTACAGGATTTTTAATCTGCGTCATTGTTACAAAATATGTTTCGTTGGGCTCTGTAGTTGCCGGAACACTTTTTCCTTTTACCATTATGCTGATGAACTATATTAACTTTGGAACTATAACATATGAGGTGTTTTTCACCCTCCCTATTGCAGCGCTAATTATCTATATGCATAGGGCTAATATTAAACGACTTCTGTCACATACTGAAAATAAAATTTCCTTTAGCAAAAAGGAAAAGTAAAGTAAAATGCTTGGAGGAACAACGTGGCTGATATTATGATTTTAGGCAGTGGTGGATTTGNNGCGGTTATGTTACACAAATATGGCGACGCCGTGTGTATGTGGAGTCGTTTTCAAGAGGAAATTGATGAGATTAGAAAATACGGCGAAAACAAAAAGCTATTACCTGGAATAGCAATTGATATGTCGATTGAGCTAACCACCGACTTGGAGTTATGTAGAGATAAGAAGATAATTATTCTTGCTGTGCCAAGCTTTGCTGTTAGGTCTGTTGCACATTCTATAAAGGATATTATTTCACCCGACACCATTGTTGTTAACGTGGGCAAGGGCTTTGAGGAAAGCAGCTTAATGCGACTATCCGAGGTTATAAAAGAGGAACTTCCCAATAACGACGTGGTAATCTTATCCGGACCATCACACGCAGAGGAAATTGCTCGTGGAGTTCCAACTACGATTGTTGCTGCTTGCAAAAATCGTGAAAGTGCTGAATATGTTCAAGATTTGCTTATGAATACAAACCTTCGAGTTTACGTTAATGACGATATTATTGGTGTTGAACTTGGGGGTGCACTCAAAAATATCATTGCTGTTTGTGCCGGTGTTTGCGACGGGCTAGGGCTTGGAGATAACACCAAAGCTGCACTAATTACAAGAGGTCTTGCTGAAATTGCACGCCTAGGCACTGCTATGGGTGCTCAAGACGAGACTTTCACCGGACTTACCGGAATGGTNNCTAGTATGCACTCAAGAAATCGACGTTGTGGTATATTTATTGGGCAGGGCTTATCTGCTGATGATGCAACAAAACGTGTAGGTATGACCGTTGAGGGTTGTGTTGCGGCAAAGGCAGCCTATATGTTAAGTCGAAAATATAATATTGAGATGCCAATTACTGAACAGCTTTACAAGGTAATTACCGAGGATAAGGATATCAAAACTGCCTTGAATGATTTAATGGAGCGTCCAAAACGTCATGAAAACGAGCGTATTTGGATGGATAGAAAGTAAATATAATAATTATTAAAACCCACAAAGGCAAAGCCTTTGTGGGTTTTGTTGTTTTCATTTTAGTGCCCTTGCTGTAAATTATAGTAATAATCTCCTACCAATCACCATCGCCATATACTTTCTTGTACTCAATATCACCGAGTTTATTATAATTATACCAATTTGCTATTACTTTCTCAGAATCCAGNNAGCTGAAGTTTGCTAAATACAAGCCTTGCAAATTCTAGTGTTGATGTTCCGTCAGCAGTTATAATATTCCCATCTGACACAGCGGGTTCATCTAGATAGCCTTGCTCATTGGTGTATTCATCGGCAGCATATTCCTTTAAGTCCTCTAAACTGTTTGAAGTATGCTTAACATCATTAAGAAATCCATTCTTCGCCAAAAAGACAGAACCGTCACAAATTCCTCCAACAGGCTTAGATTTTTGTAATGTTGCTTTGACCAAAGGAACAACTTTATCAGCTTCAGATGAACGCCAACCTGTACCTCCAATTAACAGTAGCGCTTCATACTCCTCGGGCACTGTATCCAAGGAATATTCCGGCAAGACCTTCAATCCCCCAATTGAATACACTGGCTCACCCGATATGCTAACAGTTTTTATGCAATAAGGATTGGCATCATCGTCACAATTCAACTCCGAAGCGACATAAGCGGCTTCCCAATCAGCATAATTGCTTAGTAAAAATAGTAATACTGTCTTTTTCATTCTGTCTTACTCCTCCGCTAAATAAAAATAATCTTTACTTATGTCTTTTATTTTATCATAAAATTTTTGTACCTACAACAACTTATGTATTTGTGGGTAAGTTACAACAAAAATTCAAAAATGACTTTATATCCTTATAATTGCTTAAAATAACTACCTTGTCTTTGTATGGATAAAGCCTTTCTTTTAACTTATCTTTTCCTAAGTCATAATCTTTTGACCATTGGAGCATACATTTCAACATATTATAGTTGGGTTTATATATGCATTTTTCAATACCAAGATTTTGTTTTATCCATCTTAAAATAATTCGGAAATTACGTACTAAATTGGCTATTTCAAGTAAAACGATTTTGTTTGCCTGTCTAAAACCTTCTTCAAAGCATGGTCTACCAACATCTTCAATTACCCAGTTGTCCTTTTGAATTATTGAATTAAACATTGCATCCCTTTCTTCAATCGACCGTTTGCTATTGCCCCATGGATTGCTTTTGTCAGGTTGATGTACAACGTTATCTAATCCATAAAATTCCACATTTGTCATTTTTGCTATTTGTTTTGCAAGTGTGGATTTCCCGCTAGCAATAGAACCTACAATATATATTTTCAAAAAATCACCACCTGTATTGTATAAAATTAATCTTTACAAACATATTTTCACTGTATCACAAAAATCAATGATGCTCAATCAAGCCATATTTTCTCTTAATTCTGTCAAGCTTTTCGATAAATGGCATAGAAAAAATGAATAGAAAAAATATCGTTGCAAAAGAATGAACCATGTCAAACCAAAACGCTGAAATATAGGTAGCAAGCAATGCACCCCATGAAAATTCCGAGGTGAAAAACGACAGGTTTGATAGGTTAATCAGTCCACCATAGATTAAAAAAGTAGATAATCCACCATAAATACAGAGTGAAATGCGGTTTTTCTTGAGCAATCCCTTGCTAAAAAGTAGCCCAGCGATAAAGCCAATGATACCAAAGCAAAACATCTGCCAGGGTGTCCACGGGCCCTGTCCAAAAAAGAAATTTGACACAAACCCTGTCATTGCTCCAGTTAAAAAACCAACTTGAGCACCAAAGCAAACCCCTGTGATGATGACGATTGCAATGACTGGCTTAAATTGAGGAACCATATAAAATGCCGCCCTCCCAGCAACTGCAATCCCTGTGAGAACTGCGATAATAATTAATTCTCTTGCTTGGGGTTTGCGACTTTCAAACCTCATAAAAAATGGTATCATTGTATAAATTATAATCATCAAGCTGATGAAATAATATTGTCGGTTGGACAAAAAAGTCATTCCAAACAAGATGGTAAGTGGAATTGCAACCACAATAATGAGGAGTGTCAACACATCATACTTATTTAGTTTGCGTTTTTTGATTGGAGATTTTGATTGCATAGTGTTATCACTTCCTCAACGGTTATTGCATTAGGGAACAGGTGGCGAGCCATTCGATTTGCAGCAGTTGTATAAAAGCTGTTTCCTGTAAAAAACTTTTCGGGGGTGTTGCTGGTGACAATGTTCCCATCAAAAAACATTGCGCAAGTGTCGGCATATTTTGCACAAAACTCGATATCATGGGAAACCATAATAATTGTGACCCCATTATTTTGCAATCTCTTTAATATACGTGCAAATGTTATTTTAAAGTGGGCATCAAGTCCTTTTGTAGGCTCATCCAAAAGCATAATTTTAGGGTTTAACAAAAGCACCTTTGCAAAGGCGGCACGTTGTTGTTCACCGCCACTTAAATCATAGGGGTGGGCAGATAGTAACTCCTCAATCTCAACAAGCTTTGCAACTTCGGTAACTCTATCAACCTGCTCCTGCTTTGATAGGTTTGAGTCCGACAGTATTTCATACAAATCAAGCTCGACCGTTTTGTGCACAAAAAGAGCTTGTGGGTTTTGTGGTAACATGGATAAGTTGTTCCTAAAAAGTTCATTGCTAGACATCTTTTGAATATTTTTTCCATTTACCATAACCTTGCCACGATAGGGTTTATAAATTCCTGCAATAATGGATAAGCTTGTGGTTTTTCCTGTGCCATTGCCACCGACTATGGCATAAAGTTCACCCTTTTTCACTGAAAACGAAAGGTCTTTCACAACATCATCTGACACTTTGTCATATCGAAACCAAACATTTTTGACTTCAATTATACCCTCATTAGTTCGTTTCTCGTATGACTTTTTTGTTTCACTATCTACTCTGCTTCCATTTGGCAACATCATATCAAGCCATTTTCTGCCGTCACGTACAGTGATTGGACAGTTAAACTCATCATTTAAGACACCAGAATAAATCTGCATTGGTGATGGCATTGCCGCAAACATCTCGTGCTTTGTAGCTTTAAGTAGTTCACCAACTTCGCTAGGTGCGGCGTCTGCAATAATCTTTGCTTTATCCATGACGATAACCCTGTCAGCCATTGTGAAAATTTCCTCAAGCCTGTGCTCGGTAATTATAATCGTTGTTCCAATCTCCCGATTAATTTTTTTAACGGTAGAAAGGAAATCAGCCGCAGCAATTGGGTCAAGTTGAGAAGTTGGTTCATCTAATATAAGTACCTCGGGTTGCATTGCCATAATTGAGGCTAGGTTTAAAATCTGTTTTTGCCCACCAGAAAGCTCGGTTACACTTTTGTTAAACCATGTTTGTATTCCAAAAAAGCTTGTCATTTCTGCAACACGAACTCTAATTGTTTCATTATCAAAACCTAAACTTTCAAGCCCAAACGCAAGTTCATGCCACACTTTATCGGTAACAATCTGATTTTCAGGGCTCTGCAAAACATAGCCAATTTTTGAGGATTGTTCCTTCAAGTCTGCTTTTTCAATAGGGGAACCGTGGAATAATATTCTGCCATTACGTTTTCCATGTGGTGTAAGTACAGTTTTAAAATGTCGTAAAAGTGTACTCTTTCCACAGCCTGATTTACCACAGATTGCAATAAAGTCGCCTCTATCAATTCTAATATTGAGGGAGTCAAGCGCTTTCTTTTCGCTTTCAGGATAGCGAAAGCTTAAATTTTCGACTTCAAATAATGCCATTTGGCTTCCTCCATAAAATTCACNNACAATTAAAGGTAAGATACATAGTATCAAAAACGAAAAATACACCAAACCACTTACAAAATTAAACTCGCTTAGCTTGATTTTAGGTATATATTCTGCATAAAACTGCCTTGTAATCGACGCTACAAATATGACTGTATCAAGCAATAAAATAACAACAAGAGCCACTGTATCACTCAATGCAAATCTAAAATTTGAATAGGACGTACGTCCTTTTAAGCCATATCCCCTAGATTTCATTGAGTCAGCAGTTTCAATTGCATTTTCCAATGCCCATGTTGTCATAATCGAAAGAATTTTAGTGCCGTTCTTTACACGAGTAATCAAACTTCCTTGGGACATATCCCTCCCTGTGCACTTTTGTGCATTCGAAATAACCCGAAGCTGCGCTTTATACCTTGGCACAAACCGTAGTACCATAGAAAAAATCAGCGATAATGCAGGAATTATCCTGCCGAAAATATAGATAAACTTGTCCGAAGTCATAATGCAGTTGTAACAAGAAAACCATATAATGACTGATAAAAACATCACCGCACAGACAACGCCAAAAGTCAATGCCTCAAGTGTAATTGGGTTATCGTTAATATAGAGTATAATCGTTTCTCCTGAGTGGTTGAATAGTGGATTAATTAACGCCATGATTAGTACCATAGGTAACATATATATTATGTTAAATTGCAGTGCTGATTTTCTTCCCAGATACACCGAATAAGCCATAGCCGACAGGAATGTTATGCATAAAATTATCGGGTGCATAATGAACATACTGTAGCCTATAACCGACACAAAAAATATAAAATTCACAACTGGGTGAAGTTTTGAAAATGTGTCATTCATTTGAAAATCCCCTATCAATTATTTGTCTTGTGGATTTTTGCAAATTTCGTGTAATTTACACTCGCCACATTTTGGTTTTCTTGCGACACAGGTATCTCTGCCAAAAAGGACAAGCCTGTGACAAAAATCGTTTGAATCTGCTGGGTTTAGGACTTTGCGTAGCTCATCCTCAACCTTTTTGGGGTCGGTTGTTCCTGTAGTCAGACCCAATCTCCCACAAATACGTATGCAGTGTGTATCGGCTACAATTGCCGGTTGATGAAAGATGTCACCCATAATAAGGTTTGCAGTCTTTCGTCCAATGCCAGAAAGCTTTGTAAGCTCCTCAATGCTGTTTGGTAATTCACCGTTATACTCATCAAGCAGTTGACGTGACATCTCTATGACGTCCTTGGACTTTACCTTATAAAACCCACAGGAATGTATTATTTTTTCAATATCAGAGAGTTTTGCATCAGCGAGCTCTTGCAAGCTTTGATACTTCTCGAACAAATCTTTCGTAACGATATTAACCCTAGCGTCTGTACATTGAGCCGATAACCTTGTAGCAATCAGTAATTCATAAGGTTTATCTTCGTTATAGACAAGTGAGCATATAGCCTCTGGGTAGATATTTGCTAGTGCTTGTACTGCCAAAGCAGCACGTTCTTTTTTTCTCATGTTGCACCCCCTCGTACATAATTTTCCTCATTTTAGTATATCACAGTAGACAAACCCAGTAAACTATATTATACTAACTTCATTAAAAACTATATTAATTTTTGTTTTTTAAATTCTAGTTTCATTCTTAAAACAAGCTTTCAATTTTGCTCTAATGTTGAGGCTATGGTTAGTGTTATCAAAAAATTTACATTATGTCATTTGCTATTGCAAAATAAAATGATATAATAATTAGAATATAACATTTCAATTATTTTTGTCGCAAAGCGACTTATGGAGGTAATTTTCAATATATGGCTAGATATGATTCAATTGATTGTCCAATCTGTGAAAAGCCGCTTTCCAATGGAGAAGATATTGTTGTTTGCCCAACCTGCGGCGCACCATATCATCGCAATTGTTTCTCTGAAAAGGGAAATTGCGTATTTACAGAGCTACATCAAAATCATGAAACTTGGCAAGCCCCTAAAAAGGAAGAAAAGTTTGATGGAAATGCAGAACTTCGCTGTTCTCGTTGTGGCACTGTTAACCCTCAAAGTGGTTTATTTTGTCAAGTTTGTGGCAACCAATTAAATGATAAAGTCGATGATTCAGAGTTAAATTCTCAAAATAAGACCACACCACCACCCTTTGGAATGGGCGGCTTCCCACTTCCCCCTGGTATGCCCTTAAACCCATTTACAACACCATTTGGTGGGGTTGCTCCGGACGAGGTTATTGACGAAATTCCCGCTAAAGACTTGGCTGTTTTTGTGGGCAGAAATTCTCACTATTACCTGCCTAGATTTAAAGATATTGCTAATAAAAAATCCAAAGCATTAAACTGGTCAGCGTTCTTTTTCCATGGTGGATTTTTCATTTACAGAAAAATGTATGGAATTGGAGCTATTTTATTTATTCTTTCTACTATATTGGCAATTCCAAATGCTCTCATTCTGTATCAAACATTAAATGCTACGGTTAGCCTTGCCTTTGATATGCCTTTCAGCGATATCACTCTTAGCAAGCTTGATATGGTTTGTAGCTTTTTAAGGTTTGCGTTACGGTTGGGTTGCGGATTATATGCAAATACCTTGTATAAAGCCCACGCTTTCCAGAAAATTAAAAAAGAAAAAGCAAAGATGCTGCCTGAAACGGAATATTTGGCTATCCTTACAAAAAAGGGTTCAGTTGCAATTAAACTTGTCTCAGGATTGCTTATAGGATATATGGTTTTGAACATAATTAGCTTTTATCTCATGTTGCTTATGGGGATATAAAAAGCAAATAGACCTTGACAAGCATTACATTTACTGATATAATCTTAATGTTACACAGGACTTTGGTTCTGTGTAACATTAAGTTGTTTTTATGACAACTTCATCCTTGCTCTGTTTTAATGGCAGAGCCACTAGTCCAAAAGGAGGTGCTAAAGAAATGGCTAAATTGACCGAAAAATATGAGGCAATTGTTATTTTTAACACAAAATTAGGTGAAGAGGGTATTAAATCTCTTCAAGAAAAACTGAATGACCTAATTGTTAAAAACGCTACAATTGATTCTGTTGACGAATGGGGAAAGCGTAGATTGGCTTATCCTATCCAAGACGAAACTGAAGGTTATTACGTATTGTTTAACTTTACTTCTGAGTCTTCATTCCCTGCTGAACTTGACCGTGTAATTAAAATTACTGACGGTGTTCTTCGTTCTCTTATTACTGTAAAAGTATCCTAGTAAAGGAGTGTGAATCTTATGCTTAATAAGGTTATTTTAATGGGCAGATTAACTACTGACCCAGAACACAAACAAACTCCAAACGGAGTGTCTGTTACTAGTTTCTCTGTCGCTGTTGAAAGAAATTTCGCTGACAAAGATGGAAAGCGTGGAGCCGATTTTATTAACATTGTTGCTTGGCGTGCTACTGCAGATTTTATCTGTAAGTATTTTTCTAAGGGCAGAATGATAGCAATTGAAGGTTCAATTCAAACAAGAAATTATGAAGACAAAAGCGGCAATAAACGCACTGCTGTCGAAGTGGTTGCAGACCAAGTTTACTTTGCTGATTCAAAAACAGCTTCCGATAAACCTGCTGCTCCTGCAAACTTCCCTACTCCCGAAAGCTTTAATGAGCCTCAAAAAGGCGCTAGTTTTTCTGTAGGTGATTTTGAAGAAATCGACACTGATGATAGCGATTTGCCATTCTAACAAGGAGGTAAACTTTTAATGGAAAGAAATAATAATCGTTCAAATGATAGACCTGACCGTGACCGTGGTGGCCGTCCAGGTGGACCAAGGAGACCTCGCAAAAAGGTTTGTGCTTTTTGCATAGATAGAGCTGAACACATCGATTTTAAAGATGTTTCTAAGCTAAGACGTTTTGTTNNAGAGATCAAAAATCGTTCCTAGACGTGTTACAGGTACTTGTGCTCGTCACCAACGCGAATTGACTACTGCAATCAAACGCGCTAGACACGTTGCTTTACTTGCTTATGTAAGTGACTAAACAGGCTAAGCCTGTTTCTACATCGCGTCGTAATATCTGCTTTTAGCTGATTTTTCTTTCGCGAAATGAAATTTGTGTTTTGACTGATAAATAAAAGCCATATCCTTTTGGATATGGCTTTTATTGTTTTGTTAAAACTTTTTGTAGTGTTCCCCATTTATTTTTTATTTTCGCCAAAAGGTTGAACAATCTGCCTTATCTAATACATTAAACTCGATTATTTTCTCAAGTAGTGAAAAATCGACTGGACTATCCCACTTGATACGAAACAAATTCTTACTGTGTTCATAACCGGCGTTCACAATTTCATCAGAAAAACGATTCATTCCTGCTAGTTCAGGTGAGATAGCCAAATGCTTATTGGCTACGCTAAAGCCGATAATAAATGTATTATGGTCTGTAAACATAGGTTGATTCCACGCAATTTTTGGTGTTAACTTCGGAAATTTTTTAGTAATCCATTCTAAAACCTCTTCCGTACGGGCTCTGTGTTGTGGGTTATCAATGCTTGCTAAATATTCTGCAAAAACTTCCATTTTGTTACCCCCTAAAATAGTCTCATCATGTTGATTTTCATATGATAAATCCATATATTTTAGAAACTCTTAAAAATATTATAAACTGTACCCTAATAATTATACTACTAAACAATTTTACGCAATGGAAAGGTGCACCATAAGTTAACTATAAAATTAATTAATTGCAAAGTTCAACTGCTTTATCTGCGGCAGTTGCAGCATCAGCTGTATATGCGTCTGCACCAATTTGGTTACAATAAGCATCTGTTACAGGCGCTCCGCCAATCATAATTTTAACTTTATCTCTAATCCCAGCAGCAGTAACTGCATCAATAACTTCTTTTATAACCCCCATTGTGGTTGTCAACAGAGCCGAACACTAAATAATTTGACAATCTTGCTCGATTGCTGCTTGAACGTAAGCTTCTGGGGAAACGTCTGTCCCAAGGTCAATCACCTCAAGACCTTTGCCCTCCATCATCATTCTAACAAGGTTTTTTCCGATATCGTGAATATCACCCCGAACGGTACCAATGCAAACCTTTTTTCTAGGCTCAACACCACTATCAGCCAAGATGGGCTTTAGAGCCTCTACTCCAGCACTCATAGCACGTGAGGCAATTAATACCTGTGGAACGTAAACCTCATTCATTTTAAATTTTTCAGCTATCATACTCATTCCATTAAGTAATCCATTTTCAAGAACTTCTTTAGCAGAAATATTTTCGTCAATTGCTTGTTGCACTAACTCCTTGACAACATTAGCTCTACCCTTTTGCAGGTTTTCTGAAATCTCTTGTAGTAGTTCCATAAGCACACTCCTTCCGTAATTTTATTTGGTGCATAAAGCAATATTTGATAAAATGCTGTTATTCCCTTTTCTCTCTCGACTCTCTGAATTTACCCGGTGTTTGTCCTACTAGTTTCTTGAAAACCTTTGAGAAATAACTCTGATCTTCAAAACCAACCAACCCAGACACATCAGCTAGCTTTATGCTATCATTCATCAAAAGCTGTTTTGATTTTTCTATTCTAATTTTGTTGAGATACGCATTGAAATTCAATTCCATCTCGTCCTTAAACACCTTTGAAAAATAAGATGGAGAAAGATATACGATCGACGCGACGTCCTCAAGCGTAATTTTTTTTGCATAATTTCTTCTTATATAGTCAACTGACTTACGAATAATATCAACGTGTTTTACGTCGTTAAAACGAAAAACATAATTAATAAGCCTATTCATTACTTCAACTAGCCACAAGCAAAGCTCGTCAAGTGTTTTGATACAGTTAATTTCCTCGAAATAACTGGAGTTCAGCGAGAATATATGTTCCTCGTCTGCGCCTCCTTCAACTGCTGCTCTTGAAATCAACACCAAAAGTTCAAACACNNACCATCTAAGCAAAAAAATATGTATCCAAATAAATCGTTTAAGAGTCGGTTTGAGTTTTGCTTGTCACCATCTACTATTGCACAAATTAGTTCATTTTCCTTTTCAAACGGGTAGGAAACAGCTTTCACGTCACTTTGTGCCTTTAGTTCCTTCAAAAGCTCAGATATGTTGCCTTGAATTTCATCTGAGGTCTTAATTTGCAATTTCTCATTATAGATTTTGACACTGTTTATAAACCCAATTGACATAAATAACAGGGTCGATAGCTTTGTAGCTTTTTCTGGTGAAATGAAGGGAATATCTGCTAATACTTCCTCAATATTGCTTAATTGTTCTATCGGAACCTTTAAAAGATCAACCAAGTCATAGCGGATATATTCCTCTTTGTCTACCATTAAAAAAGGGCCTGCCTTTGCATATGCAACAGCACCCTTGACAGTTACAATTGGTGAAATGATAAAGCTAAATCCGGAGGGACAAAAATAGATATACTTCCCTCCAAAACGTTGCGCTTGTAGCATCCCATAAAGATGCACATCGTGACAACCGGCAGGCTTTTTCTTGGTTATTTCATAAAAATCACGTACGACACAACCTTCACAACCCACACCACATCTAGCCAAGTTGTTACCATTAAAATCATCAATGGACACACTTAGCCCAGTTGACATCGAAAATGCCTCAATACACTCACTTGCCAACCTCAAATCAAAGCAAGTGTCTTGATTTTTTCCCATATTGAATTCCCCCACTTGCAATTATCTGCAACTTCCTTTTGATATTATCAAAATTTAATTTTAAAATATAACATTATTTTTCTATTTTTTGTAAATACTTATGATATATGATTAAATTTTAAAAGACATAACAATTTACCATTATATTTCTATAATTCTAATTTTTTTGTCCTGTTTCAAGCCTTCAAGCAATGCATTTTGTGTTCCTCTTGACTTATAATCCCAAAATGCAATAATGATATCGGCACGATCTACAATAGTTTTGTTTCTAACGAGAGGCGCAATTTTCCCAAAGGTTTGATAGTCGGGCAATATTTCCTCTAGTGGAAGATTTAAAGCGATTGCAGCATCCTTTGCAAAGCTATCTGCACCGACTGCACCGCCACTTATGATGGATGTTGCCTCCTTAGGAATATTTTTAAGCACCTTTTCAATTGTCAAATTACCACATTCCCTAGAACCAATGATTGCCACTTTCATAAATTTCCCTACCTCTTTCATTATTAAAGCACTAAAACTGTATATCACAGGAACTGTTTTATTAAACTAATTTTACATCACAAAACAAATTTTGTAAACAAACTACGATTTTATTTCCTCTTATAAAAATTGAATTATACTCAATACTAATGAAAGAGAAAATTTCAATAGACATCCTTGCGTAAAAAAATGTAACTATGTCTATCAATTTAAAGGGAGGTAAATATTAATGGTTAGAGGAATTAAAAAATTCATTCATTTTACAACCGCAGTGATTGCCCTTGTTTGTACAGTGGTAATGCTGCTTGTGATATATTTCAATTTACAGATGCCATCAAGTTTTTATATTACAAAAGGCAGTGAATTTGAACTGGAGAATATAGGAGTTTTAAAAGGTGGAGCTGTTTTAGATTATGAAAAAACTAGCCTTGCTAACAAATCAAAGGGAGCAAGCGAGACGGTTGAGTTAAGATTACTTGGTGTTATTCCCGTAAAAACTACCCATGTCAGCGTTATTTCTGAACAAATGTTAACCCCTGGTGGAACTGCTTTTGGAATTAAGCTATTTACCAAAGGTGTTATTGTCGTTGATATTAACAATGTTGAGACAAACAACGGCCTAGCCTGCCCTGCGAAACTTTCTGCAATTTTAAAAGGAGATATTATCCTTACTATAAATGGATTAGAAGTATCATCTAATGAAGATGTTGCTTCAATTATATCAGAAAGTAACGGTGCACCTCTCGCAATTACCCTGAAACGTGACGAACAAACAATAAAAACAATTTTAACTCCAGCCTTGTCGTCTGTTGATGGCAAATACAAGGGTGGGTTATGGGTGAGAGATTCATCTGCTGGAATTGGAACAATCACCTATTTTGATAGAAAAGCAANNAAAGATTTTTGCTGGACTTGGTCATGGAATTTGCGACAGCGATACTGGAAAGATTATGCCTCTTGCTTCTGGTGAAATTTGTGATGTTCAAATTAACAGTGTTTTAAAAGGACAAGTCGGCTCTCCTGGAGAGTTGCGAGGCTCTTTTACCTCTGATGATTCAAACGGAGAGCTCTTATTAAATAACGAAACTGGAATTTTTGGAACCATTGATGAAAACCCGAATAACTTCAATAGTATTCCTGTGAAACTAAAACAGCAGGTTGTAACTGGTAGGGCTAAGATTATCTGCACACTTGGAACAGATGGTCCAAAAGAATACGAAATTAACATTGACAGAATTGACTTAAACCCAAAAACTCAAACTAAAAACATGATAATATCAGTAACTGATCCAATCCTACTACAAAAAACTGGAGGCATAGTACAAGGAATGAGTGGTAGTCCAATCATTCAAGATGGTAAATTAGTGGGAGCTGTTACCCATGTTTTTGTAAACAACCCTACAAAGGGCTATGGTATTTTTGTAGAAAATATGATAAATTTTAGTAATAGGCTTGCTAATGCGAGTTAAACTATGTTAAAATGACACATATGGCTATTTATTGACAAATTAAATTAAATAATAAGTGGTAATTAATGTAAATAAAGTATTGCATTTACTGGAAATATATGGTATTATCTAGCTACAACAAAAATATTGGAGGTAATCGTAAATGCAAAAGAAATTAAAAGTACTAATTGGTGATAATTCCATTAACTTTGGCGATTTATGTGCGGATATGTTGGCAAAATCTGATATTGAAGTGACTCTTATGCCTAAAGACGGCATTAAAGTTCTTGAAGGGATTAAAGCCATTAATCCCGATGTTGTTGTTATCGAGTCGTTTATGTCACAAATGGACGCAATTGGTGTTATGAAAGACATCAATCAAACTAGTTCGTTCCATCCAAAAATTATCGTTGTAAGCGGATATGACAATAAATTTATCGAAAAAGAGATTATGGAAAATGGCGCAAGTTATTATATGTTAAAGCCTTTTGATATTGCAACTCTTTGCGATAGAATCATTTCTATGGGTGGACTTCCACAAAATAATTTGATGTTGGCTGGAAATAATATTGAAATTAGTGATGACTTAGAATCCATTGTTACCGATGTCATTTTGCATATTGGAGTACCCGCTCNNATTATATTAGAGAAGCAATTATGCTTTCTGTGAACGATACAAATATGATAAATTCAGTCACTAAATTATTATATCCTACCGTTGCAAAAAGATTTAGTACTACATCCTCCCGTGTTGAGCGTGCAATTCGCCATGCAATTGAAATTGCTTGGGATAGAGGCGATGTTGATACACTAAACGCATACTTTGGATATACTATAAATACAGGCAGAGGCAAGCCAACAAACTCAGAATTTGTTGCTATGATTTCTGATAAACTAAGGCTAAAACTAAAACGTATGCACTCTAGAGCAAACTAACAATATCGTTTTATCCTATTAATTTTACTTTACATTCTCGCTTTAAATGGTTAAAGTATATATATTTTGTTTATAAGGGTGTCATTAATTTGACACCCTTTACGTATTTACTTTAATTTGATAATATGATAAAATTATTCTATACACAAGTATGTTGGTGTATAGAAAGTCTGGGTGTATCATGAACAATTCAAATTTGAAACGAATTTCAATCATCACTGGTCATTATGGTAGTGGAAAAACCAATATTGCAGTAAATATGGCTCTTGACCTTAAAAAAAGCGGCAAAGATGTTACAATTGTTGACTTGGATATTGTGAACCCATATTTTAGAACTGCTGATTTCCAAGAAATGCTCCAAGAGAATGGAATCAAAGTAATTACTCCGACCTTTGCAAATACAAACCTTGATATTCCCTCGCTCCCAGCATCTATAAACGCTGTTTTTAATGATGCTGACAACTATGTCATCATTGATGTAGGTGGTGATGATGCAGGTGGGATTGCTCTTGGAAGATATGCAAATGCGATTAAAAAATCTGATTATGACCTTTTTTATGTTATTAATGAACGTCGCTTTCTCACCAAAGAGCCAAGCGAAGCCGTTGAGCTTTTAAGCGAAATTGAAGCAGTTGCACGGGTAAAAGCTACAAAATTAATTAATAACACAAATTTGGGTGAAAAAACAACGCTAGATACAGTTGTTGACTCGCTTGATTTTGCAAAAAAAGTCAGCGAAGAAACAAAACTTCCTCTTGCTTTTAGTTGCATTAATAAAGACCTAGATAAAAAAGAATATGATTTTTATCCGGTTACTATTTTTGTCAAAGCAATTTGGAACGATTAATCACCTGACGATTATAACGGATAGGTAATCCCTATCCTTACATAAAATTTTTAATAATGGAGGAACGACTAATGGGAAAACTAATTATTGACTACGAAAAGTGCAAAGGTTGCTCTATGTGTGTTGTGGCTTGCCCTAAAAAAATCCTTGAGATTGACAAGAAAACGCTTAACCTTAAGGGCTACAACCCTGTAGAAATTATTGATAGAGAAGCTTGTATTAGCTGCGCTATGTGTGCTACTATGTGCCCTGACAGTGTCATTACGATTGACAAGGACTAATTAATTCATAGGCAAAGTGAAAAGTAAAATGGCGGTATCGTGCTATAAAATTTGATTTACAACTATAGTCGGTGGCGAATTGACGCCGGGTTCTACCCGGTATTTGAAAGGTAGATGAAACTACATGGGACAAAAATATTTAATGAAGGGTAACGAAGCAATTGCTGAGGCAGCTATCAGAAATGGCTGTATGCACTTCTTCGGATATCCAATTACTCCTCAAACTGAAGTTTCTGCTTATATGTCAAAAGTTATGCCTAAAATCGGCGGTACTTTTTTACAAGCGGAATCTGAAATTGCTGCAATTAACATGGTTCTTGGCGCAGCCTCCTGTGGCGTTAGAGCAATGACATCTTCTTCTTCACCTGGAATAAGCCTTAAAAGTGAAGCGATTTCTTACATAGCTGGTTCAGATTTACCTTGCGTAATCCTAAACGTTATGCGTGGTGGCCCTGGACTTGGCGGAATTCAACCATCTCAAGCTGACTATTTCCAAGCAACAAAAGCTTTAGGCCATGGTGACTTCCAGTTGATTGCGTATGCTCCTGCAACTGTTCAAGAGATTGTTGACCTTATGTGTGTTGCTTTTGATTTGTCAGATAAATATCGTATGCCGGCCCTAATTCTTGCTGACGGTATGCTAGGGCAAATGATGGAGCCTGTTGAGTTTCCAGAAAAACAACCTATTAGCAATGCTGACAACAAGCCTTATGCAACTACCGGAACAGGCGAAAAACGCAAACCTAACATTATAAACTCACTTTTCTTAAAACCTGAACAACTTGAAAGAACTATTGTTGAACGTTTTAAGAAATACGATATTATTAAAGAAAATGAAGTTATGGTTGAGGAGTACTTAACTGAAGATGCTGAAATTATCACTGTTGCTTATGGTGCTACTGCTCGCGTAGTTAGAAGTGCTGTTGAAAAGGCTCGTGAAGAAGGTATCAAAGTTGGACTAATCAGACCGATTACTGTATGGCCTTTCCCTGAAAAATCAATTGCAGCTGCCGCTAAGAAAGTGGACAATATGCTTGTTGTTGAAATGAGCATGGGGCAAATGGTCGAGGACGTACGTCTTGCGGCGAACGGTCAGACAAATGTTTCTTTCTTTGGCAGAACCGGTGGTATTGTTCCTTCTCCTGCTGAAGTTCTAGCTCAAATCAAAAAAATTGCAGGAGGTGCTAAATAATGGCTGAATTTCATAAAACAAAAGGCTTAACAGACGCCACTTTTCACTATTGCCCTGGTTGCACCCACGGTATTATACATCGTTTGGTTGGCGAGGCTATGGAAGAGCTAGGCATTTTAGGCAAAGCTATTGGTGTTGCTCCTGTAGGTTGCGCTGTTATGGCTTATGACTATTTTAACTGTGATATGATTCAAGCTCCTCACGGACGTGCTCCTGCTGTCGCTACCGGTGCGAAACGTGCTAACCCAGATAATATCGTATTTACCTATCAAGGTGACGGTGACCTTGCGGCAATTGGTACTGCTGAAACAGTTCATGCTGCTACTCGTGGCGAGAACATCACAATCATCTTCGTTAACAATGCAATTTATGGTATGACAGGCGGACAAATGGCTCCTACTACCCTACCAAACCAAGTTACTCAAACTACTCCTTATGGACGTGACGTAACTCGTGCCGGTTTCCCTATCAGAGTTAGCGAAATGCTTGCAACTCTTGACGGTGTTGCTTATGCAGAGCGTGTTATTGTAGACAATGTGCCTAACGTAAGAAAGGCAAAGGCTGCTATCAAAAAGGCTTTCCAAACTCAAATAGACAAAAAAGGGTTTTCAATTATTGAAGTACTTTCAACTTGTCCTACCAACTGGGGACTTGAGCCTGTTGAGTCGCTAACTTGGTTGCGTGAAAATATGCTTCCTTACTATCCTTTGGGTTGCTACAAAGATGCAACAGAGAAGGGGGTTTTCTAGATGGCTGTTAATATGCTAGTTGCCGGATTTGGCGGTCAAGGTGTTTTGTTTGTTGGAAAAATCGTTGCTTATACCGGAATGATTGAAGAAAAACAAGTTAGCTGGCTACCTTCATATGGTCCAGAAATGCGTGGCGGTACTGCAAACTGTTCCGTTTGTATTGACGAAAAACCAATCGGCTGTCCTATCGTTTTAGCCCCTGAAACTCTAGTTGTAATGAATAGACCTTCCTATGATAAGTTTGTTAATGATGTTGTGGCAGGCGGACATATCATTCTTGACAGCACATTAATCGATGTTGCGTGCGAAAGAACTGACATCTCTGTACATAAAATTCCCGCTACACAACTTGCAAATGATAATGACTTGAGTGGTCTAGCCAATATTATTATACTAGGTAAAGTGCTGAAAGCGACTAACTTTACAAGCTTTAAAGTGTTGGAAAAAGCGATTGAAAAATGCGTTCCTGCTTCAAAAAAACACCTACTTGAGCCTAACATTAGGGCGTTAAAATTAGGTTTTGAATATTAGATAACATTTAAAAAGTCTGTCACATCGCTGTGACAGACTTTTGTATATAGTATCCTTCATACTATATTTTTTGTAGAAAAAAAGGCTGCTCATTGAGCAGCCTTTTAAAAATAAGATTAAGCGTTAAAATATCTCTTAAGTAGTCCAGCAAAGCCACAGCCGTGTCTTGCTTCATCTTTACACATTTCAT
>DBGA01000027.1:33114-67897 GCA_002295325.1 Ruminococcaceae bacterium UBA866
TTTTGCTCTAGGCCCTCTTTGATTTCAGCGTCAACATCAGCGGCAACGCCTATTCTATGCTCATCAGCATAAGCTGTTACACCTTCAGCTTGCTCAGTAAATTTTGAAGCAGGTGCTTTACATTGTGGGCAGGCATGAGGAGCTGCGTCATCCTCGTGAGTGTAACCGCAGATTGTACAAATAAATTTTTTCATAATAATAATCCTCCAATATTGAATTTGTCTTATCTTCTTTTGTTTGACAATATGTTTTAAGTATACCATATAAGTATATTTAAGTCAAGGGAATAATAAATAATTTTGCAAAGTGTCTCAATCTTTGTTACAATTAGATTCATATACTATATACACCCTGCCCTATAAAGTGTTGCTAAATATAAAGCTACTCTTGGGTAACATAACTTTGATATTTTCAAACTAGATAGAGAGGTAATCTATTTATGACAAAAACACTACTTGTTTCAATAAATGCAAAATTCATTCACTCAAACTTAGCGATAAGATCAATTAAGGCATATACTCAAAAAAATCTTCCAATCAACATCGATATTGCAGAGTTTACAATTAATCAGCCACTTGATGTAATTATGCGAGAAATTTATAAGACAGCTCCTGATGTCGTTGCATTTTCTTGCTATATCTGGAATTACGAGTATGTAAAACAGCTTGTTCGTGAGTTGAAAAAGCTATTGCCAAATACTATCATAATGCTAGGCGGACCAGAGGTGAGCTATAATCCTGATGAAGTTATTATCCAAACTGGCGCAGATATTGTCATGGTTTCTGAGGGTGAAAAGAGCTTTTGTGATTTAATGGAAGCAATTACAAATTCAAAACCTTACTCTGATGTGCGAGGAATTGTATACCAATCAGAGGGTAAAATCATCGTGAACGAGCCTGCTGTTTTGCTAAACTTAGGGGATATTCCGTTTGCTTATGATGATGATTTCTCTGACTTTGAAAATAGAATTGTCTACTATGAGAGCGGTCGGGGTTGTCCGTTTAAATGTCAATATTGTTTATCTAGTGGCAGTGGCGGGGTTCGGTTTTTACCACTCGAACGGGTTTATTCCGACCTTTCTCGCTTTTTAAGTGCAAATGTTCGCCAAGTAAAATTTGTTGATAGGACATTCAACTGCGATAAAAAATATTCCATGGCAATCTGGAAATATTTAAGTGAACACGACAACGGTGTCACAAATTTCCACTTTGAAGTTGCCGCTGAGCTTTTAGATGATGAGATGATTGAATACCTAAACACTGTTAGAACTGGGCTTTTCCAGCTTGAAATTGGAATACAATCCACCAACAAGGAAACCCTTACAGCCATTAAACGTGTCACCCTACCCGACAAGCTAACACCAATTATCAAGGGATTGCAAAAAGGCGAAAACGTCCACCTACATTTAGACTTGATTGCAGGGTTACCCTATGAAGATTATAATTGCTTTAAAAATTCTTTCAACTACGTTTACTCCCTCGCTCCAGACCAGCTACAATTAGGCTTTTTAAAGCTATTGAAAGGTTCTGGGTTATTTGCCGATAAAGAACGTTACGGGCTTAAATGCACCGATTTTGCCCCATACGAGGTCATTTCTACCGACTGGCTCACCTACACCGAGATTTTGCGTCTTAAAATGGTTGAAGATATGGTTGAAACCTACTACAATTCAGGCAGATACTCTAAATCGATAGACTATCTTGTATCGCTTTTCGAAAAGCCATTTGATTTTTTTGAGGCACTCGGTGACTACTATGAAAAAAACAATCTCCACCTTGCACCACACTCAAAAGTTGAGTATTATAATATTTTATTCTCATTTTTACAGCAGTTAAATCGTGGCGAAATCGAACACTTCAAATGGCTGTGCCTATTCGATATCTATGCGCACGAAAATGCAAAAAAACTGCCAGATTGGATAGACGTCAGTTCCGCTAGCAAGTACAAAAATAAATTCTTTGACTTTGTAAATAACCAAGATAACAGAGAAAAATATTTTCCTCAATATGCTGAATTTGAAGTAAAGCAAATTCTTCGTTTGGTAAATTTTGAAGTGTTGCCCTTTAACCCATTAAGTGGCGAGAATAAAGAAACTGCACTATTATTCAGATATGCTGATAGTAAAATCATCGAAATAGAACTATAAAGAACGTCCATCAAAGAATTAAGCTTTGATGGACGTTCTTTCACTAAAATTTAACGCAGTCGCTATCGTCTCCACACTCTACCATTTCGGCATAGTCATCTGCTTCAAGGCAATCGTCTGCTGCCCAACCATTTCCACAAATGTTTTTGATGTTAAACCCATTCTTTGCAGGAGACATCATATAGCCTACAACCACACCAACTAACACCATTGAAGTTGCAAACCAAAAATTGCGGCTTTTTTGCAGTTTTTCTTGATCCATTTTGTTTTCCTCCTTCTGTCAATTTATAATAATTTCTGCCCGTTTATCACAAGCTCGAATTTTACACCTAGATATTCCGCCGCTTTTCTACATAAAAGCATACGTCCTAAGAAAATTTCAAAGTAATCCATAACAGGACAGATTGTCGTATCTATTTTTAAATCTAGCACAATTGACGCATTATTCTCGCTAAAGTAAATTTTGCTTTCTTCAGCAGCATAGTTTACTCTATCATGAATGTCAAAGGTTTTTAGGTCTTGATTGCGAACCCTTGTTCTGCGAACATCAGTTTTATCAGCAAGAATTAACGCTGCCGCAATAGGGTTTACTGCCGCCGCTGTGCTTTCATCATGGTTTCCAATTGCACTGATTACAAGGGCAATTTCTTGAGGCTCCATGCCTAACTTGTCAAGCAATCGAAAAGCAAGCATTGCACCACTTTGTGCATGGTCGATACGGTTTACAACGTTACCAATATCGTGCATATAGCCTGCAATTTTTGCAAGCTCAGCTTCTCTGTCAGAATATCCCAAAGTTTTAAGTATCATCTCCGCAGTAACCGCCGTTTTCATAACGTGGGCATAGGAATGCTCAGTAAAACCAAGCGTTTTTAGCGATTGGTCAGCTTGGTCAATATAGCACTTAATTGTTTGATTGTACTTAATTTCATTAAATGTCACTACCATATCATCATTTTCTCCCTAAATCTCTTGTATAAAATCATAGAGTTCTTGTGCTGTTTTATCACTGATTTTTGCAGTCTGTTTGAGTTCGGCAACGGTTGCTTTTTTCAGCTCTGGCTTTGTTTTATATTTTTTAAGCAAGGCGATTGCCTTTTTTTCACCAATGCCATCAACCCGTGTCAATGTCAGCTCAAAGCTAGTCTTTTTATGGACATTTTTTTGATAGTTAATTGAATATCTGTGAACCTCATCTTGAATGTTGGTTACAAATGAAAATGCAGACCGACATCCAGAAATTGCAATTTCTCCGCCGTCCTTTGCAATTGCGCGAGTTTTATGCTTAGAATCCTTAACCATTCCAAACACAGGAATTTCAAGCTTGAGATTTTCAATAATCGGTAGGATTGCCGCAACGTGCCCTTTTCCACCGTCTAGCAAAATTAAATCGGGTAGACGTCCAAATCCTTCACCAGTCGACTTTTCCTCTTCATAGTGGCTAAGCCGTCGAGTGATTACCTCACGCATACTGGAGTAATCATCCTGTCCCACAACATCTTTTATCTTAAATTTCTTATAGGCTTTCTTTAGAGGGCGACCATTTTCATAGACAACCATTCCGCCAACCATAGCACTTTCACCTATATTTGAGATATCGTATGCCTCAATATATTCCGGAGTTTTAGTAAGTCCTAATAGTTTGGTAAGCTCCTCTAATGCAGAAACCTCTCGGCCTGTACGCTCCACACGTTTAGAAAGTTTTTCGCTCGCATTTGCATACGCCATTTCAACAATCTTTTTGTTCTCACCTTTTTGAGGAACGATAATTTTAACCCTATGTTTCAGTTTATCGGTTAGATAGTCTTCGAGAAGACGTAGCTCCTCAAATTCAGCGTCCACAACAATCCTTTGAGGAACATCCACTGTAGAAAGATAGTATTGGTTTAAAAACTCCTGTCTAGTCTGTGCAAGGTCATAGACGTCGCTAAGCGAGAAATCTTCCTTGTCGGTCAGCTGTGAATTTCTAAACTTCAATATCGCAACCCCAACATTTGTAGAGTTTTGTGCAAAGGCAATGACATCCTGATTTTGAGTGTTTATCATGTAGACTTTTTGTGTATCGGCAATTTTCTTTATCGCACTAATTCTATCACGCAGCTTTGCCGCTTTTTCAAAATCAAGAGCATCCGAGGCTGCTTCCATCTGTATATTTAATCGCTCAACAAGGCTGTTTCCACCCTTTTTAATATAGGAAATTGCCTGTGCTAAAATTTCGTTGTACTCTTCTTTTGAAACTTTACCTTTGCAAACACCCATGCACTGCTTTATGTGAAAATTGAGGCAGGGACGCGTTTTTTTAATGTCCTGTGGAAACTTTTTGTTACAAGTTGGCAACATGAAAATTTTATTAACCTCATCTACTGTCTGCTTTACAGAAAAAGAGCTGGTATATGGTCCTAAATATTCGGCATTATCATCAACAATTTGTTTTTGCGCTGTAATTCTTGGGTAGTCCTCTTTGGTAATTTTTATATAATGGTAGCCCTTATCGTCCTTTAGCAGTATGTTGTACTTCGGTGAGTTTTGCTTTATCAAGCTACACTCGAGCACAAGTGCCTCAAACTCACTGTCTACAAGAATATAATCAAAGTCATAAACCTGACTTACCATCTTCTTTACTTTTTCGTTGTGGCTTGGGTTATTGAGTTGAAAATAGCTGCTAACTCTATTTTTAAGCATTTTAGCCTTGCCTATATAGATAATTTCTCCTGATTTATTTTTCATTAGATATACACCCGGAGAATGGGTTAGGTTTCTCGCTTTTTCACTTAATCTGTCAAGATATTGATTCACTTTCTCACCGCCTTTGCATTCCATACTAGAATTATTTTATTAAAACTGTAGCTGTTTTATTAAGTATATTATTTATCAGATTTAAAATACACCTTAAAAAGACGGGTTTTACTGGTTAATCCACAGCTTTCTAACGTTTTTTTACTTCCGTGGTTATAATACCAACAGCCCGCAATTGGAATTAATCCCATCTGTTTTGTAATTTTCTTTAAGTGAATAATGATACTTCTGCCCACACCCATTTGTCGAAACTCTGGTACAACATACATTCCAATCGCACCCCATTCACGTTGCAACTCCATCCGTTGAATATGCCCTGCACCCATAAATGCACCAACTTTATCACGCATAACATAAATTAAATTCTCGTCATTTCCGACATATGGTGGCTTAAAAAAGTCTGCTTTGGTAAGCTCCTCTATATCAGCCTCACAGCATAGTTTCAGCGTTTCACTCCCATACTCAGCATCTTTTACAGGTGAATTAGAGTCGTCAAAAAAGTAGGCTTGTAGCTCCACAGAGAAGTGATTGTCCATACAAAGTGAGAGCATTAATTCATCATTCGTTACAACATACGCACAGGTAGGTGTTAACTCATCTAAAATCTTCTTAAAAATTGGTTGTGCCAAATGAACATAATCATCACTTATATAAAAAGATGTCAACATATTTTCCTCAACATGAATAGAAAATATACCAATCATTTTATCATCAAAATCCACTTCATAAATATCAGATTCTAAAATATAATCTTCCCAATAAGTATCGACAAGCCTAAGCTTTGACGTATAGGTTATAAATTGAAATTTCGCCTCATTAAGCGTAATTTTCTTGTATGTATACATTGCTTTCACCTCGGATTTATAATTTCTTGTAAATATTGTATCATAAAACCACTGTAATAGCAAAGAAAAATCCCAATCAAAATGATTGGGATTTTTAATAAAACGATATTAGTCGTTTGTAATTGTTTGCTCAGTATCTTTATCGAATAGGTGAACTTTGTTAGTATTGATAGCAATCTTAACAGTATCGCCAACTCTTGCAGTTGAACGAGAATTAACTCTAGCGATAACTGGGTTACCTTCAAGTGATAGGTATAGATAAGTCTCATGACCCATAAGCTCAGTAACTTCAACGTCACACTCAACGATGCTTGAACCAGCAGTTGATAGGTACATTTCATCATCATGTAGATCTTCTGGACGAATACCCAAGATAACTTCTTTGCCAACGCGCTCTTTAATTGCAGCGTTAACTTTGCCCTCTGGAAGATCAATCACATAAGATTTTTTCTCTGAAGCAATCTTAAGTGCATATTTACCAGCATTCTCAACGATAGTTGCATCAACCATGTTCATTTGTGGTGAACCCATGAATCCTGCAACGAATAGGTTACAAGGTCTCTCATATAGGTTTTGCGGTGTATCTACTTGTTGAATGAAACCGTCTTTCATAACAACGATTCTAGTACCCATTGTCATAGCCTCAACCTGATCATGTGTTACATAGATGAAAGTTGTGCCTAAACGTTGGTGAAGTTTTGTAATCTCTGTACGCATTTGAGCACGAAGCTTAGCGTCAAGGTTTGATAGTGGCTCGTCAAGTAGGAATACTTGTGGCTCACGAACGATAGCACGACCCAAAGCAACACGTTGGCGTTGTCCACCAGACAAAGCTTTTGGTTTTCTATCTAATAAATAAGTTATGTCAAGAATTCTAGCAGCTTCATCAACACGACGTTTAATCTCATCTTTTGGAGTTTTACGAAGTTTTAGTCCGAATGCCATGTTCTCAAATACTGTCATGTGAGGATATAGTGCGTAGTTTTGGAAAACCATTGCGATATCACGGTCTTTTGGAACTACATCGTTTACTAGTTTGTCACCTATGTACAACTCGCCCTCTGAAATTTCTTCAAGACCAGCGATCATACGAAGTGTTGTGGATTTACCACAGCCAGATGGTCCAACCAAAATAATAAACTCTTTATCTTCGATTGCTAAGTTGAAATCTGAAACTGCAACTACTCCACCTGCATATTTTTTATAAATACCTTTTAAATCTAAACTTGCCATAATAGACCTCCTAATTGTATACAACATATATTACTATTGCTAAATATACTATACCAAATTTTATAGCAAAATAACAGTAGACAAGTGCCCAAACTTTATATCCTTAGTTTATATAAATTGCCCAACTTTTTACAAGCTACCCCAAATGGCCCTAACGTTAATCACCTAATTCGCTAAAATTTCTTCAATTTCTTTGTGCAAAATTTCTCGGCACCCTGAAAGTGCCAATTTTGGATCTAATTTTAAATTACCCATTTGTGTGCGTTTGAGATAGTTTACACCCAAACCAAGAACTCCAAACATTCGCTTTATTTGGTGATATTTCCCTTCACATATCGATACTTCCACGCTTGGAGTATCGCTATCTTCAATCACTTTTAACTTTGCAGCTTGACAAACTGTGCCATCTGCAAGGGTGATGCCTGCCTCAATTTGAGCAATTCCATCGGGAGTAATTCTTCCATCTAACACTGCAATGTATTTTTTTTCAATATGATTTTTGGGTGAAAGTATATGATGTGAAAAATCCCCATCATTTGTAATTAACACAAAACCTTCGGTGTCCTTATCCAGTCTTCCTGCTGGAAAAAGGTCGCTCCTAAAAAGATGAGGCGGTATTAAATCTAACACTGTTTTATGCCCTTTAGAGCTTGACGCAGAAACCACACCCTGAGGTTTGTTGAGCATAATATAAAGATAGGGCTTATACTCCACCACTTCATTATTAAGATAAATTGTGTCTTTATCCGTGTCAATTTTTTCTTCATGTGACTTTGCAACTGTGGAATTTATTTTTATATTGCCCTTTTTCACAAACGTCCTAATGTCTTTTCTTGAAAAAAGCTCCTGACTTGAAAAAAACTTGTCCAATCGCATTACTGGCATTGCATCATCCCCTATCAGTATAATCTAATCCAGCTTTATTATATCATAAGCAAAGCGTTGATATAATTTGCCATCTTTGCCAATAAGGCAAAGGGCATTTAAAATATAATTAAACTTAGTTTTATTATACCATTTTTATGGAGATGATGCAACAATGCCTCATTATTTCGGCATTTTAAGGGTGTGCATAAACCCATCTAGTTTTAGTGAGCATACGTCGCCAGCGATAACCTTATCCTTGTAGACCAAAATATTTGCCCTTACATCACTTGTTTGATTAGGATAATTGGTTACTTCATATGTAAATCTTTTTACACGCTTGCCTTTGTAAGCCTCAAGGTCGAAACCCTGCTCCTTTTGTAGCTTATTGTAGACTGTATAAACATCGTCAAACTCAGCAGGAATGGCAACCTCTGCAATTTCTATTGGCTCCTCAGGAACTGTCCAACCAAACGTTTTCAAATAGGCAATTCGCTGTGCATTATTCTCTACAGTTACCATTACTGCCTCGCTTTGCTTTACATCTTCCGCTGTCTTGGTCGTAAAAAACACAAACAATCCAGCAAGGAAAATCAAACCCACAAAGGTATAGGCAAGTATCTTCTTCTTACTGGTTTTCATTGAAATTATAAACATATCCATCCCTCATTCCCATTAGTGTAGTAATATATATGAGGGTTGGGTGCAAATGATGAATATAGGTTGAAATGATGCAAATTTATCTTAAAAATTAAAAACTAAAATAACCCCATTGTGCAAATCATTCGTAATACACAATGGGGTTATTAATTTATGTTCTATTTTAAGCTTTATTGTTAAAATCAAATGCGTCATGCACTGCGTTTAGTGCAATATTAGCATCTTTTCTGTCAATCAGCACTGAAATTTTAATTTCACTTGTAGAAATCATTTCAATGTTAATGTTTGCCTCAAATAATGCCTCAAACATTTTTGCCGCAACACCTGGGTTTGACTGCATACCTGCTCCAACAATAGAAACCTTTACTACGTTATCGTCTGCCTCAAAACGTTGTGCGCCAAAAAGCTCTGCCTTTTCTTCGAGCAACGCCATAGCAGCATCTTTGTCTGCAACAGGAACTGTAAAGCTAATATCTTTGGTCTTATCACGACCGATTGATTGCAAGATAATATCTACGTTAATCTTTCTTTGAGCAAGAAGAGAGAATATTCTAAATGCGATCCCAGGAGTATCAGGCAAGCCTATGATTGCTATTCTAGCTACGTCCTCGTCCTTTGCGACACCCTTTATAAGTAATTTTTCCACTTTAACTGCCTCCTTAACTGTTGTTCCTGGTTTTCTCTCAAGGCTTGATAGCACCTCAAGGTTCACATGATATTTTTTAGCNNCATTTCAACTGAACGATTATGCAAAACATTTGCACCTAGAGATGCAAGCTCAAGCATTTCGTCATAAGTAATCTCATCAAGCTTTACTGCTGTTTTCACAATGCGTGGATCGGCAGTATAAACACCGTCAACGTCAGTATAAATTTGGCATAAGTCCGCTTTGAGCTCCGCTGCTAAGGCAACAGCACTTGTATCTGAACCACCACGTCCGAGTGTTGTGATATCGTCGAAACGATTGATACCCTGAAAACCTGCAACAATTACGATATGTTTCATATCGATTTCACGCTTTAGACGCTCACTCTCGATACGACGTATTCTAGCTGCTCCATGATTCGAATGAGTGATAAACCCCGCTTGCCAACCTGTTAGCGATACAACAGGATATCCCATACTTTCAATCGCCATTGCAAGCAATGAAATTGAAATCTGTTCGCCAGTCGCTAAAAGCATATCCATTTCACGTTTGGATGGGTTAGAATTTATCTCTGCTGCTTTTGCGATTAAATCATCTGTTGTGTCTCCTTGTGCAGAAACAACAACCACTACGCCGTTTCCATTATCATAGGTATCGGTAATAATTCTTGCAACGTTAAAAATTCGTTCCTTATCTCTAACTGAGCTGCCACCAAACTTTTGCACTATTAATCCCATATGTTTTCCTCCTTAGCAGGCTGAGCCTGCAACATATCACGCACTAATTATGTTATAAAAAGTAATATAATTCCACGCACTATAAAATCTTATTGTTATCTATGTACAACATTATTTAAAAAAAATTTTATTAGTATTAATCTTTGGTAAAAAAAATAATTGCACACACTGTAACCTTTTTTTATTATCTATACTCGACAACCGTACCTTGATTGTCAATAGAAAGCTCTTTAATCTCCCACCCATCAAGTTGCAAATTGCCGAGATATTTTCTTAGTTTTACGACAAAATCATTGTCATTTCCATCAACAATAGCCATCATTGTAGGCCCTGCACCGCTGATATATGCACCATATGCATTTAACTCGTAGGCTTTGTCGAAAACTTCTTGTGCATGGTTAATAAGTTTAATTCGATAAGGCTGATGTAGCCTATCATTTACTGCAATTTTTATGTTCTCATACTTCCCTTGCAATAGTGATGCTGAAAAAAGTGCTGCCCTTGAAAGGTTAAATCTTGCGTCCATATGAGTAACCTCTTTAGGCAGACATTCCCTCGCCATTGCTGTAGAAAGCTTAAAGTCGGGAATAATTGCTACAAACTTTAATGCGTTTTGGACTTCTTGCTTCACCCAATAAACCTTGTTTTCATCTAAAACCGCGGTAACTATTCCTCCAAGTAAGGCTGGGGTTGTGTTATCTGGGTGACCCTCTAGGTCTGATGCAATATTTACAAGCTCCTCGTTTGAAAAGGGTGAGCCTAGCAGTGTGTTTGCACCTACCAAACCGCCGATGATACAAGCCGAGCTTGAGCCTAGCCCCCGAGTCATTGGGATATTGTTTTCTTGAATTATCTTTAACCCCTCAAGTTTTTTACCACAAAGGTTATAAAGATGCTCAGCTGAGGAATAAATCATATTCTCTGTTGTAGTAGGAACCCATGTGCCATCTGACGATGAGATATCGACCTTGTCACTTTCCTCCATATCAATATAATTATAAAGGTTGACTGCCAATCCCAAGCAATCAAAACCAGCACCTAAATTTGCACTTGTTGCAGGTATTCTTATCCTAATCATACAGGCTTTGCCTGCACCCCCTCAAAAAGCATAATGCTCACTCATATTTCGTATAAACTCGAATATGATAATGAAATTTTTATACCCTATACATTTTACTACAATTAAATGAAATTTGTTAATAGTTAACTATCCTAATTTTTGTTAATATGTCGATATTTTCATCAGACAATTTATTTAAAAGATTTTCCATCTCATTTTCATTTATAAGTTCAGTTACAAATCCTGTTTCATTCATAGGTTTGTCCTTTGGGTGAAGATGTGTAACAGTATTAAATATCCTGTCGATAGCTTCTTCCAGTATGTCTTCGTCCTTACCTGCTACTCGAACATAAAAAACAGAGCTTGTTGTTTTATAGTCGACAACGATATTTTCATCGCATTCTTCCCAAGATAGTGATTTGGAAGTAGTGTTAGATTTCGCAACGTCAATGACATCAGCGATAACTGCACTTGCAGTAGGAAGCTTTCCGGCACCTTTGCCATAGAACACAACATCTCCTGTTGCATTTCCTCTGATAAGCACACCATTAAATACATCATCAATATTCGCAAGTTGGCTGTGGTTTGATACAAATGCAGGAGTCACCATACATTCAATTTTATCGCTACCCTCAATCCGTTTGGCTCTACCTATTAGCTTGATTACTCCACCCCAGTTATTGGCATAGTCAACATCCTCTAATGTAATGTTAGTGATACCCTCGGTCAATACATTTTCAGGGTGAACATGACGTCCAAACGCAAGGGAAGCCAGTATGCAAATTTTTCTGCAGGCATCATGTCCATCAACGTCAGCAGATGGGTTGCGCTCTGCATAGCCTAAATCCTGTGCAAGCTTTAGAGCTGTGTCAAAATTCATTTGTTCTTTTATCATTTTAGTTAAAATAAAGTTTGTTGTTCCGTTTAATATGCCTGCAATCTCATCAATTTCATTTGCAGCAAGACACATATGCATAGGTCGAATAATTGGGATACCACCACCAACCGATGCTTCAAAATAAAAATTTGTATTGTTTTCTTTTGCAAGCTTTAGCAGTTTTGCACCCTTTGCAGCTACAAGCTCCTTATTTGAGGTTACAACGCTTTTACCTTTTTTAATCAAAGCCTTTGCATACTCATAGGCAGGCGAAACACCTCCCATAACCTCAACCACCACTGATATTTCATCATCGTTTAAAATATCATCAAAATTCTTAGTAAATTTATCTGCATAGGAAAGGGTTTCAAATTCACGCAAGTCTAAAATTCGCTTAATTTCAATTGGTTGACCCGCACGTCTTATGATGCTTTCCTGATTAGATGCCACAACCTCGCATACCCCAGAGCCAACAACACCATGACCTAAAATTGCTATCTTTGCCATCTATATGTTCTCCATTCCGCCCAAAGGCAGTTATTTGTAATTGATTAAAGCTATCATAGTGATACTTTAATTTGCCATCTTTTAATAAAACAGGAACTGTTTTATTAAATTTGTTTTGCTCTTATCACTCCACCAATACGGGATATCTCATCTTGAAGCCTGTCCATATTTGTTGTCTTTTCATCTATTCTAAAGGAAATGGTAACCACAGCTACCCTATCAACGGGGATATTTTGATTAACGGTAAGAATATTTGCGTTAAAGCTTGAAAGCTTTGTGAGCAAATTTGAAAGTACACCCGGCTCATCGGAAAGCCTTAACGAATAGGTAATTAATCTGCGTTTGTCCTTGTCCTCGTAAAAGAACACGCTGTCCTTATACTTGTAAAAAGCACTTCTTGAAAGCTCTGCCATCTTGCACGCTTCGGTCGAATTTTTTGCTAAATCCTTAGAAATATACGTCTTTGCCAACAAGACTTTTTCAAAGACCTCAGGAAGCACCTTTTTATCCACTAAAACGAGTTGCTCTTTGTCCATTAAAAATACCCCCCTTTCTTTTAATTTGCATCTATATAAAGCTTAAATCAGTTCACCACATAAATACATATGTTTACGGTGCAAGTACAACTATACCATTTTTATTGTTTCATGGCAATAGACAAATAGCACAAATTTTGTGTTTTATACAAATTTATTTAGTTAATAGGAATAAAAATTAATTCCCTTTTTAAACCTTTGTTTTTGACTTTTTATTCTTCTCTATATTCCTGCTAAGCAAATTGGTTTCAGACTTCACCACATTCATAAGTAGCATAACTCCGATAAGATTTGGTATCATCATAAGTCCGTTAAATAAATCTGACAATCCCCACACCAAATTTGCTGTCGTGATTGCACCAAAATAGATTGCAAATATATAAAACACCTTGTAAATATTAACTGCAAATTTTGATCCAAAAAGATAGTTTACGCAAGTTTCTCCGTAATAGCTCCAGCTGATAATAGTCGCTACTGCAAAAAATACGGTGGAAATAGCGATTATGACCGCAGCAAAATTGCCTAGGTAGGACTGGAATGCCATTAAAGTGAGTGCTGATGCATTGAGCGACGGGTCAACATATAGCCCCGACAAAATGATGACAACGCCAGTTAATGTGCACATCACGATAGTATCAAAAAACACTTCAAATATACCCCAAAGACCCTGCATTGCAGGCATCTTATTTTCTGCAGCAGCGTGGGCAATAGGAGCAGAGCCTAACCCTGCCTCATTTGTGAAAACACCTCTGGCGAAACCTACTTTTATCGCTTTTATTATGCCAAAACCAACCACACCGCCTACCGCAGACTTCATATTAAACGCTGAAATTAGTATAGTTTTAAACACATTTCCTACGTTTGAGAAGTCCATGCAAATTATTAAAACGCAACCACCGATGTAAAATAACGCCATTGCCGGAACAAGTGCTGATGTGATTTTCGCTATCCGCTTAATTCCCCCAATAATGACAAACCCGATGATGATAGCAACCGCAATAACTGCCAATTTAAGTTGTTTATCAGAGATTGGAAGAAATGTTTTTATCGCTGTTGCGGCAGTATTTGATTGTGTCATATTGCCAATTCCAAAGCTTGCGAATAGACACAACAAAGCAAAGAGGCGAGCCAGCTTTTTGCCGCCCATTGCCTCTTCAATATAGTACATTGGTCCGCCACTGTAGCTACCATCATTGCTTTTTTTACGATATTTCATTGAAAGGACAATCTCAGCGTATTTTGTTGCCATACCTAAAAAAGCACTAACCCACATCCAAAATATTGAACCTGCTCCACCGATTGCAACAGCAGTTGCTACACCTGCAATATTTCCTGTGCCAATTGTACCAGAAAGTGCAGTTGCAACAGCTTGAAATGGAGTTATGCCTTTGGCATTTTTATCAGCCTTTGCAAACATCTGCGAAAATGTATATCGTAGAGTAAACCCTAACCTTCTAAATTGGATAAAGCCAGTTTTTATAGTCAGTAGTAACCCAACTAAAATAACCACCCACACCATTATCGGGGATATTACAAGGGAATTTAGTCTGTCAATAAAAGCTTCCATTTCTACCTCCATAAATTAAGTAATACGTATTATTACTATGCTTAATTTATGGATTGTATGTGAAACAGGCAGTTATTAAACTGCCTGTTTATGCCGATTTAGCTATTATGATCAGTTTCATGAAATTGCTTTAAGTTGCCAATTTTCTTTGCTCTTTGGTCAAGTATGTTCATAACAGAGTCAAGTTCCACGCCATTTTGAACCATAAGTACCATCATGTGGTAGAGCAGGTCGCAAATTTCATTTTCAAGTTCTTCATTGTCGCCATTCTTTGCGGCAATAATCATCTCTGCATTTTCTTCGCCACATTTTTTGAGAATTTTATCTAAGCCTTTTTCAAAAAGATAGCAGGTATAAGATCCCTCTTCTTTGGCTTCCTTTCGAGATTTTATTATCTCGAACAAATCATATAATACACACTCATTCATTTTGCTCACTCCCTCACATAATTTTCAATAGCATTGTGTAGGGAGCGTTCACAGACCGTTCCCTACACAAATATTTATTCAAATACTATAGTACCTTCTTAAAAAAACAAGTTTTGTTGCCCGTATGGCAAGCTACGCCTGTCTGTTTCACACGAATAAGCAAGGTATCATCATCGCAATCAGCCATAATTGACATTACCCTTTGAGTATGCCCACTCGTAGCACCCTTGTTCCACAGCTCATTCCTTGAGCGAGAATAAAACCAAGTGTAGCCTGTATCAAGTGTTTTTTGCATACTTTCTTTATTCATATAGGCTAGCATTAGCACCTCATTGGTATCATCATCTGTGATAATCGCAGGAATTAGCTCTGCCTTTAAAAAATAGCTATCTAAATTCATAGGGTCACATCCTTGTAGGAATATTGTGTTCTTTCAAATGCTCTTTCACTTGTTTTACTGTCAATTCTTTGTAGTGAAAAAGCGACGCAGCAAGTGCCGCATCTGCTCCGGATTGCTCAAAAACTTCGCTGAAATGTTCTAGCTTTCCACAACCACCAGAGGCAATTACTGGGATATTCACCACGTTGCATACCGCATTGAGCAGTTCAATGTCAAAACCAGCCTTTGTTCCGTCAGCGTCCATTGAAGTCAACAGAATTTCACCCGCACCAAGCTCACAAACTTTTTTTGCCCATTGGGTCGCATCAAGCCCTGTATCCACTCGCCCACCATTTACCACAACATGAAAACTGCCATCGATACGCTTTGCATCAATAGCCACAACCACGCATTGGCTTCCGAATTTGTCAGCAGCATCGGCGATTAGCTGTGGATTTTTCACCGCAGAGGAATTGATTGAAATTTTATCTGCACCCGCACGCAATAACTCACGAAAATCATCTGTAGTGCGAATTCCGCCACCAACAGTTAGTGGTACAAACACCTGCTTTGCAGTATTTCGTACAACGTCAATGATAGTACCCCTATCCTCGTTTGTTGCAGTGATATCTAAGAAAACAATCTCATCTGCACCCTGCTCGTTGTATGCTTTTGCACACTCAACAGGGTCACCAACATCTTTTAATCCAACAAAATTGATTCCTTTAACAACCCTGCCGTTTTTCACATCAAGACAGGGGATAATTCTTTTTGATAACAATTCTATTCACCTCTTGCAACTGATAGTGCCTCTTTCAGGTCAAGTGTTTTTTTGTAGATTGATTTGCCACAAATTGCACCGTAAAGGCCAAGTTTTTTAATCGCCTTGATATCCTCAATATTGCTAATTCCACCCGATGCAATGATGTTTAGCTTAACAGCATCATTAATCCTTTTAAGCTCCATTAGGTTTGGTCCTTGAAGCGTACCGTCCTTAGAAATATCGGTGTAGACAATGTGGTAAACACCAATTTCTTGCATCTCACGAGCAAGCATAAGATAGTTAACTTTGCTTTGTGAAAGCCAACCCTCTGTTTGGGCAATACCATTTTTAGCATCAATTCCGACAATAATTCTATCGCCATAATCACNNGGTTCTTAACGGCAGCAGAGCCTAAAATAACACGCTCAATTCCATTTTCAAGGTAAGTTTGTGCGGTCTTGAAATCTCTAATCCCGCCACCTAGTTCAATTTTTAGTCCTGTTTCCTTTGCAATTTCCAAAAACAGCATTTTGTTCGGTTGAGTTCCGGTTTTTGCACCGTCTAAATCAACCATATGTATCCACTCAGCACCAGCTTCTTTAAAAGAAAGTGCAGTTTGTAGCGCATCATCTGCAACCTGTTCTACTGTTGAGAAATCGCCTTGGTTAAGTCTTACGCATTGACCGTTTTGTATATCAATCGCCGGAAAAATTATCACTTCGTTAGCCCTCCAAAATTTCTTAATATAGCAAGTCCCACCTCACCACTTTTTTCAGGGTGAAATTGTGCTCCATACACATTGCCTTTTTGTACTAATGCTGGAATTTTTATATTGTAATCACAATATGCTAAGACATTTTCAGAGTCTGTATATGCCATAAATGAGTGAACAAAATAGACTGAGTCAAACTCATTTAACCCTTTTAATAAGGGACTTTGCTTGTTTATTTCAAGCTGATTATAACCCATATGAGGAATTTTTAGGTCAGTTTTAATCCTATCAACACTGCCCTCAATCAAGGAGAGCCCCTTAGTTTCTTCAAACTCAAGCCCCTCATCAAACAAAACTTGCATACCAAGGCAAATTCCTAGCAGTGGTTTCTTCTTTGCTTGCTCTTTTATTGTGTCAATTAGATCTGCTTTTTTTAGCATTTTCATTGCATCGGGAAACGCACCCACCCCAGGCAAAATAATGCTGTGGGCAGAGATTATCTCATTTTTTTCGCTTGTAATAATACTCTCTTCACCAATAAAATCCAACGCATTTTTCACCGAAAAAAGATTACCTGCTCCATAGTCTATAATTGCAATCATCTGTTACAATACTCCTTTTGTGGATAAAAACCCGTCATCTTCAAGTGGTGTAATTGCCATTTTTATAGCATGGGCAGCTGCCTTAAATATCGCCTCAGCCTTATGGTGGTCATTTTTGCCATACATCATGTTAATGTGCAGTGTAACTCCTGCGTTAAAGGCGAAAGCACGAAAGAATTCCTCAACCATTTGGGTAGACATATCGCCAATTTTATCAGCTTTAAACTCGCCATCAAAGACTAGAAAAGGTCTTCCACTAATATCAATTGCACAAAACCCCAATGCTTCGTCCATTGGAATATAAGAGTTGCCATAACGTGAAATTCCAGATTTACTCCCTAGTGATTTGGCGAAAGCTTGCCCTAAAACAATTCCTACATCTTCAATTGTGTGGTGACAATCAACCTCTAAATCACCCTTGCAAAGTACCTCTAGGCTTATTCCCGAATGAATTGCAAAAGCAGTGAGCATATGGTCAAAAAAGCCTACTCCAGTTTCAATCTTCGCATAGGGTTTTGCATCTAAATTAATCTCTACTTTAATGTCAGTTTCCCTTGTTTTTCGCAAAACTTCAGCAATTCTTTCCATTTCACACTACTCCTTTATATCCTTAATGATATCCTCTATCGCATCTAATACTGCATCATTTTCTTGCTTTGTTCCTGCTGTTATGCGAAGATTATCACCCATATATCTAATTGCAATAGAGCGTTTTAGCAACTCGTCAAATATTTTCTTTGCTGACTTCGTTTTAACAAAAACAAAGTTTGTGGAGGTTTTATAAACAGTTTCAAATACATCATATCTCGCATAGATTGACAACATTCCACTGTACAAGCTATCCCTAGAACGTATGATTTTTTCAATGCAAGAGTTTACATAGTCTTGCTCTGATAAGACTACCCTGCCGATACTTTGTGTCAATCCATTGACATTGTAAGGCGATTTAACTGTCCTCAAAGCTTTGGNNATCCTAGTCTAATTGCTGCAAGTCCAATTGCCTTTGAACAGGTCTTAAGCACAATCAGATTATCATACTCACTCGCCACTTTTAGAATAGATTCATCTGCAAAATCCATATATGCCTCATCTACAATAACAAGACAATCAACAGATTGAACAATCCTCAAAACCTCTTCCCTTTTCAAGCAAATTGAGGTAGGATTGCAAGGATTTGAAAAGATTATGCCCTTTGATTTTGAAAAATTTGCATAGTAAATTAACCCATCAACATCTATTGTAAGGTCGTCATTTTTAGGGAAAATGGAGGTTTTAACTCCAAAGGTATCACCATAAACACGATACATAGAAAAGTCATTTGCTAATGTTATTAGCTCTTCATCCTTCATAAAAAAGGTGGAAACAATAAGCGAAATTAATTCATCAGAGCCATTCCCTGCTGTAATATAGTCATGAGGTATGCCATAAAAATTACCAAAACACTTTAAAAGCTCCGTTGCATATGGGTCTGGATATCGGTTGGATTCAACATCCAATGAAGCGAGCATCATCTTATGTATCATTTCCCGTGTCAGTGAAATAAACGATTCATTTGCATCAAGTCTAATTCTATAATCGCCGATAATCGGCTCATATGGAGTGAGGTTTTTTATTCTATCATTTAATTTATATGGCATACCATCATATCCTTTTCACTAAAATCTTACTTTAATTGAGTTTGCGTGGGCGGTTAGTCCCTCTCTGTCTGCAAGCAATACAATATCATCGTGAGCACTTCTTAGGGCATCATCTGTGTAGTAGATGTAGCTTGTTTTTTTCGCAAATGCGTCCACTGAAAGTGGTGAGAAAAAGCGTGCTGTTCCACTGGTCGGTAAAACGTGGTTTGGCCCAGCAAAATAATCACCTAGTGGCTCGGGGGAATAGCTACCTAAGAAAATTGAGCCTGCATTGTCTAGTCGTCCTAGATATTGCATTGGGTTATCTAGCATTACTTCGAGATGTTCTGGGGCAAAGTCATTTGCCATTTCAACCGCCTTGTCTATGCTATCGCATACAAAAATTGCACCAAAATCTCGTAGTGATGTTCTTATAATATCCTCACGGGATAGGGTTTTCACCTGTTTTTCAAGTTCTTGGAGCGTATCATTTGCGAGCTTATTTGAGGTGGTAACTAAAATCGAACTTGCCAGTGTGTCATGTGCAGCTTGGCTCATCAAATCAGCCGCCACAAATGCAGGGTTTGCATTTTCATCTGCAATAATCAAGATTTCGCTTGGTCCTGCAATCATGTCAATATCAACCTCACCAAAAAGCAATTGCTTGGCAGTTGCAACATAAATGTTACCTGGGCCTACAATTTTGTCTACCTTTGGAACAGTTTGCGTTCCATATGCAAGAGCAGCAACTGCCTGTGCCCCACCCAATAGGAATATACGGTCAACCCCACAAACAGCCGCCGCAACTAAAATATCTTTGTTTGCAGTTCCCTCTTTGGTTGGTGGAGTTACCATTATGATTTCCTCAACACCAGCTATTTTTGCAGGAATTGCATTCATCAAAACTGATGACGGATATGCCGCAGTTCCACCCGGAACATAGATACCTACACGTTTTAGCCCGCGAATACGCTGTCCTAAGATAACACCGTTTGGTTGTGTATCAATAAAGCTTTGTTGCTTTTGACGTTGGTGAAACGCAGTGATATTTTCCATTGCATTCAAAAGTGAGCTTACATAGTCTTCGTCTGCTTCAGATAACGCATCGTTGATTTCATCACGACTAACCTCAATTAATGTGGGAAGTTTTCCGTCAAATTTTAGCGTATATTTCGCTACTGCCTCATCACCGTTATCTCGCACATCCTTGATAATTTCATTCACAGTTTTTGTTACATTTTCGTTTACATCACCAGAGCGTGACTTCAATTTTTTAATGTATTCGATTTCGGCCTTGCCGTTTACGTTTATAATATCAAGCATAATAGTTCTCCTTTGTGGTTGTTTTACAATGCACTTTCTATCTTCTCAATTAAGCTTTCAATCTCATTTTTGTAAAGCTTCATGCTTACAGTATTTACAATAAGCCTTGCAGAAATTGGAGCAACGTCTTCGATTACAACAAGCCCATTTTCTTTTAGAGTTGAACCAGTTTCAACGATATCAACAATCGCATCTGCTAAATTAAGCAGAGGAGCAAGCTCAACCGAACCCTCAATTTTCACGATACGAACATCCATTCCCTTGGCTTTGAAAAAGCTACGAGCAACGTTTGGATATTTAGTCGCAATTGTTTTTTCAGCATAACCGGCATAAAAGTCCACGTCCTTTTTATTGGCTACTGCAAACTTACATTTGCCAAAACCTAAGTCCGTTACCTCAAAAAATGAGCCTCCATATTCCATAATGGTATCCTTGCCAACAACTCCAATGTCGCATACACCGTTTTCTATGTAGGTAATAACGTCTGCGGCTTTAGCGAGCACCACCTCGATATTTTGGTCTTTTATAGAAAGGATTAGCCTTCTGCCTTTGTTATGAAGTTCTGAGCAATCAAATCCCAGCTCCTCAAACAGTCCAATCGTATCCTTTTCCAGTCTGCCCTTTGTCAGAGCAATTCGTATTGGTCGCACAAGTATAACCTCCCTTCTAAATCTCTATTATCTCAACGCTGTCGCCAATAAAATCAACCCGTGATATAGACTTTGCTTTTGCATATTCGATTGTTTCTTCAAGGCTATCAAAGAGAGAAAACTCTACAATATGCCCAGTAGAAAGTGCCTTGATATGCTCAAAGCTTTCAATCTCAAAACCATCGTTGCAAAACACAATGATATCTACTTTAGATGTTTCGCCTCGCTCATTAATCAATGCTTTTGTCGCTGCATCAACATTTACAGCAAATCCGATTGCACCACTGTCCTTTAAAAAGCCACTCATAAGGTTATCATATCTGCCACCAGACAAAACAGCCTCACCGAAATAACCCTCAATNNTAACCCTTGAAAACCACTCCAGTATAGTAATCTGTGCGGTTTACAACACCAAAATCAACTGTAATTTCACCATCAGTAGTAATCTTTTTTAGCTTTTGATAAATTTCTTTTAGATAGTTTAATACCTCAATTGTTTTCTCATCATTAATAATCGACAGTGCTTTGTCAAAGACTTCTTCTTCGCCAAAAAGACGAGGCAGTTGCTTTAACACCGACACCTCATAGTTATCGCCAATCCCATCGAGCATATCGTTAAGTGATGGATAGTTTTTTGACTCAATGCAAAGTCTAATCTGTTCTTTGGTTTCGTCATCAATTTTAAGCGAGTCAATTAGCGTGTTAAATATTCCAATATGCCCAATTTCTATACGAAATTTTAATGGGTGAAGTTGCTCTAGTGCCCTAATTGCTAGGGTCAGCACCTCTAAATCAGATTTTTGCGAAGACTGCCCAACAAGCTCAACTCCTGCTTGTAAAACTTCATTGCTCCTACCACTCATTTCACGGGTAGTTGAGTATACAGCTTGGTTGTAGTAAAGCCTTATCGGCATTTTTTCGTCTTTGAGCCTTGTTGCACATAGTCTTGCGATTGGAGTTGTTGAGTCTGGCCTTAGCACCATCAATCGTCCGTTATGGTCAACAAGTTTGTACATATATTCAATGGGTATGCCACGTCCTTTGCCTAAGAAAACGTCAAGGTATTCAAGGCTTGGGGTGACAACCTCACAATAGGAATTGCTGTGGAATAAGGCTGTAAGTGACTTTGTGATAGAATTTCTAGCAGTTACCTCGTCAAAAAGGTAATCCTTTGTGCCCTCTGGGGTAATAAATTTATGATTTTTCATGTAATGCCTCCGTTATCAGTATCGCTTTAACACTTTATCATAGTAACACGCTATCACAACAAAGTCAATATTATTTTTACCCAAATAAAGTCATTTGGCTAGTTTTAGGCAAATCACCAAAAGCGCCAACAGAATCAAGCATTTCTATTACAGATTTGCCAACTGATGCCTTTGCTTGTAGGTCATCAACCGAAACATACTTACCCTCACCATTTTTTGCCGCCTTTTGCAAATTCAATGCGGCAGTTTCGCCCAAACCTTTTAGCGAGGTAAATGGTAATCTGATTTTGCCGTCCTCAATCACATATTTTGTGGCATGAGACTTAAACAAATCAATAGGCAAAAATTCCAATCCACGTTGCATCATCTCGTTTATAATCAGCAATATAGTAAATGTGTCCTCTTCCTTGGTGCTACGCTCATTGCCTTTGGCTCTGAGTGAATCAATACGCATTTTTACTTCGTCGACGCCCTTTATTGCAGCTTCTGCATCAAAATCTCCACCACGCACCGTAAAATGAGCCGCATAGAACGCAAGTGGATGATAAATTTTAAACCAACCTAATTTTACCGCTGAAATCAAATATGCCGCGGCATGGGCTTTCGGGAACATATATTNNCATTGAGGGACGTTATGCTCTTTCATAGCATTAAAATGCTCATCGGTCAAAAGCTTTGTCGCATTACCTTTACGGGTAATCTCCATAATCTTAAACGCCATTTTAGGGTCTAATCCTTTGTGCATCAAATAAACCATGATGCTGTCACGAGTACCAATAACGTCAGAAATTGTGCAAGTCCCATTTTTAATTAAATCCTGCGCATTTCCAAGCCAAACGTCAGTTCCATGTGAAAGTCCAGAAATCTGCAACAGGTCAGAAAAACACTGAGGCTGTGCATCAATGAGCATTTGTCGAACAAAAGCTGTCCCCATTTCTGGAATTGCAAATGTGCCAGTTTCACTGTAAATCTGTTCAGGGGTTACACCCAATGCATCCGTAGATGTAAACAGGCTGATAACCTGTTTATCACTCGCTGAAACGTCACTAATTTTCACCCCAGTCATATCCTCAAGGTGCTTATATAGGGTAGGACAATCATGCCCAAGCTCGTCCAGTTTTAGTATGGTATCATGTAGTGAGTGGAAGTCGAAATGGGTGGTAATCACACCACTTTCCTTTGAGTCGGCAGGATGTTGAACCGGTGTGAAATCATATACATCATAGGTTGAAGGCACAACAACCATTCCACCTGGGTGCTGTCCTGTGGTGCGTTTTACACCAGCACATCCAATAGCAAGGCGGTTTTCCTCAGCTTTATGAACCACCATACCCTTACCCTCAAGATATTTCATCGCAAAACCATAGGCAGTTTTATCAGCAACAGTTGAGATTGTACCTGCTTTAAACACATGGTCTTTGCCAAAAAGCTCTTCTGTATATCTGTGCGCCCTTGACTGATATTCACCAGAAAAGTTCAAGTCGATATCGGGCGCTTTATCCCCATCAAACCCTAGGAATGTTTCAAAAGGGATATCATGTCCATCTCGGTTCATAGATATATTGCAATGAGGGCAGTCCTTCTCGTCCAAGTCAAAACCTGAGCCGATACTACCGTCAGTGATGAACTCACTGTACTTACATTTTGGGCAAACATAGTGAGGTGGCAGAGGATTAACCTCCGAAATTCCCGCCATTGTCGCTACAAATGAAGACCCAACAGAACCACGAGAGCCCACCAAATATCCATCCTGCTCCGACTTAAATACAAGCTTTTGTGCAATCATATAAAGTACCGCAAATCCGTGTTTTATAATCGAAGTAAGCTCTCTATCAAGACGTTTTGAAACAAGCTCTGGCAAATCATCGCCATAAATACTTTTTGCTCTGCCCCAAGTTATATTCTGCAAATCTTCTTCTGAACCAGGCATTTCTGGGGTAAATGTTCCCTTAGGGATTGCTCGTACGTCAGAATCTATCATATCTGCAATCAAATTTGTATTGGTAATCACGACTTCTCGTGCCTTTTCTTCGCCAAGATATCCAAATTCTTCAAGCATTTCGTCGGTAGTTCTCATATATAAAGGTGGTTGGTCAGCAGCATCTTTAAACTTCATTCCTGCAAGCAAAATTTCCCTGAAAATTCCGTCTGACTTGTCCATAAAATGAGCGTGACAGGTAGCCACAACCGGAATATTTAACTTTTCCCCAAGGTTTACAATCGTGCGATTGAATTCCTTAACCCTGTCAAGGGAATCGATTGTTCCGTTTCGCACTAAAAACCCGTTATTTTCAATCGGCTGTATCTCTAAAAAATCATAGAAGCTTGCAATTGTGCACAGCTCACCCCATTGTTTTCCTGCCAATATCGCTTTATAAAGCTCACCAGCCTCGCAAGCGCTACCAATGATAAGCCCCTCTCTATGCTTTGCCAAAACACTTCTCGGAATGCGAGGTCGTTTGAAATAATAATCAAGATGTGCATAGGATACAAGCTTGTAGAGGTTTTTAAGCCCAACTGCATTTTTAACCAATATAATTTGGTGATAGGAAGGTGCTTTTTTTACATCAACCCCAGCAACAACAGTGTTTATCTGCTGTATGGTTTCCATGTTATGTTCGGTTTTTAACTTTTCACAGAGTTTTATAAATATCTTTGCTAGAACTCTGGCATCATCAGAAGCCCTATGGTGGTTAAAATCACCTAAACCTAGATGCTCTGCAACTAGGTTTAACTTGTGTTTTTTAAGTTCCGGCAAAAGCTTGCGACAAAGAGGCACTGTATCTAATGAAGTGTGTTTCTTATCGATTTTCGCACGATTTTTTGCCGCATTAATAAATCCCATATCAAATGGTGCATTATGTGCAATCAATAGATTATCACCACAAAAGTTAAGAAATGCTTTTAATGCATCAGCCTCGCTTGGGGCATCTTTTACCATTTCATTTGTGATACCTGTTAGCTCTGTGATTTTAGGTGAAATAGGCTTTTGTGGATTTACGAATGTGTTAAATTCCTCAACGATTTCACCATTTTTCACTCTAACTGCACCAATTTCAGTCATACGTTCAGTCGCAGCAGAAAGCCCTGTGGTTTCGGTATCAAAGACGATAAACTCACCATCAAGTGGCTCGTCTAGTCCACCCTCTACAACCTCAACAGTGTCATTTACAAAGTAAGCCTCAATGCCATAAATAACCTTGAAGTCACCACCCTTTTTGCGGATATCGTCAACAGCGTACATTGCTTCTGGAAAGCCTTGCAAAACACCATGGTCGGTGATTGCAACAGCCTTATGCCCCCAATTAAATGCGGTATTTATTATTTCCTTTGGTCGTATGATTGCGTCCATTGAGGACATTATGGTGTGCAAATGAAGCTCAACACGTTTTTCTTTGGCATCATCTTGGCGAGGAATTTTCTTATAAGTCATGATGTCATAAGGTCTTATGGTTACCTCTTTGTCATACTTATCATAAGAGCAATCTCCTCTGGCTATGATAACTGAACCCTTTACGATTGCCTCAAGTTTCTTCTCATTTTTCTTGTCATCAATAATTTTTAGTGTATTTGAGGAGGTGTAGTCGGTAAAATCAATCGACATGATAATCTTTGAATTGTCACGGCTATAGCGAACATCTTTGGCAAAAACCTCACCACAAACTACAACTCGTCCGCTCATTGCATCTACATCGGATAGGGGCATTGGCTTTTCTGCAATCTTTTTGCCCAATACAATAGAACCAAACTCACACTCAAACGGCATCTTAGAAAGGTTAATACGTTGTGTTTTTTCCTTTTTGGGCTTTGTTGATGATTTTTCGGAAGAACTGTCATAATACCCCTCACCATTTGAGATAGGTGGTGGCGCATCATAGGTGGTTTCAATTGGCAAACTTGCCTCAAACTTTTCTTTGTCAGCATCTAACACACCAGTAAACGAAACGTTTACATTGAACGAAAATTCAGTTGCAATAAACTTTGCAATTTCCTTGTCAACGTTGCATTTTTGCAACAAGTCCCCACCGCCATGTTTAAGCTCAATGGTAAGTTTGTTATTTTCATATGTAGCAACAGCCTCGTCAAAATAACCATTTATCATTGCCACTGTAGATTTTAATGCAAAGATAATTTCAGGAAAATAATCCCCAGTAAACATATCTTTGGTGTATTTTGTATGTATTTTAACTTGAGTTAAATCAAGTGTTTTTTTAATCTCATTTTGAGCGATAGAGATTAACTCCTTACAGAGTAAACGCTCGGGTCTGATTGTAATTTCTATCTCGCCACTCTCACGCCTTGTATCAATATATAATACCTCTGCTTCAAGCATCGCGTCTTGTACTGTTGTTTTTATACACGCCGAAAAAAGCGTCTTAAACCTGTTATCCAATTGCCATATCACTTCTTTCGTTTTATTCAAATTTTTGCATACTAGGGGTGAATACTATCCACCCCTACAACTTATCTATTTCAGCAAAAAGTGCTTCTAGTATTTCTTCTTCTTTAACAGTTTTTACGATTTCTCCTTTTTTGAAAATAACACCGCAATTTAAGCCCCCAGCAACTCCAACATCAGCCTCTTTTGCTTCTCCAGGACCATTGACTACGCAACCCATAACTGCAACCTTGATGTTTTTTTTGCAGTCTTTAAGCTTGTCCTCGACAGATTTTGCAAGGGAAATCAAGTTGATTTGGGTCCTGCCACAAGTTGGGCAAGATACAATTTCGACACCGTTTTGTCGCACACCAGCAGCCTTTAATATGTCATATCCAGCAGAAATTTCCTCAACTGGGTCTGCTGTTAATGACACTCTGATTGTGTCACCAATACCGTCGCAAAGCAAACTTCCAATGCCGATTGCATTTTTTATGATGCCCATATGTGTAGTTCCAGCCTCAGTTACACCTAGATGTAACGGATAATCGCACTCTTTGGCGAGCAGTCGGTATGCCTCAATCATAGTTTTTACATTTGACGACTTCATTGAAATCACAATGTCATAAAACTCAAATTTTTCAAGCAAACGGGTGTGGTACAATGCACTTTCCACCAAAGCTTGTGGTGTTGGTGAACCATATTTTTTCAAAATAGGCTTTTCCACCGAGCCAGAATTTACGCCAATTCGGATGGGAATATTTTTTTCCTTGCAAGCATCCACTACTGCTTTTACTCGCTCGTCATCCCCAATGTTGCCCGGATTGATACGAATTTTGTCAATTCCTGCCTCAATTGATTTAAGGGCTAGTCGATAATCAAAGTGAATATCTGCCACAAGAGGAATTGGAACTGCGGCTTTGATTGCAGGAATTAACTTAATTGCATCTTCGTTTGGGATTGCAACACGCAATATTTCACAGCCTGCTTCATAAAGTTCAACAGCCTGTTTCACGTTACCTTCTATGTCACTCGAGTGGACGGAAAGCATCGATTGTACTGTAATGTTTCCATCACCCAAAGTGTATTGTCCTACCTTTACAGGTCTTACTTTTCTGATTTCCATTATCTATTAAACCTCCATGCCTAAAATAAGGTGAATATATCCTTGAATGTTATTACTATCATCAACCCAAATAATAGGATTAAACCTGCTCCATTGATATAGCTTTCATATTTTTGCGGAATTGGTTTGCGTCTAATTGCCTCAATGACATAGAACACAATTCTACCGCCATCAAGTGCTGGGAATGGTAACAGATTAAACATTCCAATGCTGATTGAAATAAATGCCGCAATACTTAACAGGCTCTTAAAGCCCATTTTTGCCGCTTGACCTACAACTTGCCCAACTCCAACAGGGCCTGAAAGTTCCATAATATTGATTTTTCCAGTGATTAAGTCGCCGATTGACGCCCATGAATTTCTTGCAAGGGAAACAGTTTCCTTAAATGCACGACCAATTCCTGCAAAGAAAGACGGATTTTGTGCCTTTACCATAAAGTCAAGATAGATATCCTTTTTCTCGCCCTCGCCACTTACAGTAAATTTCACATCAGGCAGTTTTACCCTTCCACCATCTCTGATAACCTGCATATCAACCACACCATCCGTGTCACGCAAAATCTCAAAAACAATGTCTTTATCGGTAAAAATTGTAGTTTTGTTTATCTTAACTATTTTATCGCCAACAGCCAAACCAGTTTGGCTTGTAGAGGCATCTGCTTTAAATTGAGCTACTGTAGTTGAATTGTAATGCTTAACTCCAATCAACGAAAATGCAATGATTGAAAAGCCCAAAATTAAATTCATCACAGCTCCCGCAACGCAGATAGCAATACGCTTTGATACGCTCTTTTTAGCGAAGGAATTTTCATCCTCAGACTCTTCCATTTCGCCTTCCATTGCAACGTATCCACCAATAGGAAACAGTCTTAGTGCATATAAGGTTTCCTTGGGTCTAAACTTCAAAATCGCAGGGCCCATGCCAAGTGAAAACTCTTTTACTGTTACCTTGCAAAGTTTTGCGACAATAAAATGTCCTAACTCGTGGATAAATATGATTAATCCAAAAATTATTATCGTGTATAATATAGTCAAATTCTCGCCACCTTTTCTATTTTTTTGAGAGCACAAACTCCCTTGCTAGTCGATCGGCAATTAGTATGTCGTCAACATCAAAATCATCAACATCATATTTTATGGAAAGTGAGCCATAAACCAATTTGCCTATGTCAAGGAATGAAATCTCTCCATTTAAGAACAGCTCAACTGCCTGTTCATTTGCACCGTTTACAATCGTTGGATATAATCCACCACGTTTTATTGCTTCCTTGCAAGCTTTTAGACAGATAAAAGTGTCCTCGTCAGCCTCAAAAAATGTCAGATTTTTACAGTCAGTGAGGGAAAGCCTAGGGGTATCACATTTGAAGCGGTTTGGGTAGGTAAGTGCATATTGAATTGGAATTTTCATATCGGGAACACCAAGCTGTGCCATTACCGCATTGTCATCAAACTCAACGAGTGAGTGGATAACGCTCTCACGATGTACAACAATTTCGACATCATCTGGCGATTTATCGAATAACCAGCAAGCCTCAATCAGTTCAAGCCCCTTGTTCATCAATGTAGCAGAATCTATCGTGATTTTTGCACCCATGCTCCAATTGGGATGATTAAGTGCATCTTTTAAGGTAACCGATTCAAGCTCTTCTTTTGTCCTTCCAAAGAAAGGCCCGCCCGATGCAGTTAAAATTATCTTTTTGACCTGTGATTTATTGTTTCCCTGCATTGATTGAAATATCGCTGAATGTTCACTATCAACAGGAAGGATTGAAACTCCATTTTCTTTCGCACTCTCCATCACAAGCTCTCCACCTGTCACAAGAGTTTCTTTGTTTGCTAGTGCAATCGTCTTTTTCGCTTTTATTGCAGCAAGTGTCGGTCGAAGTCCCACCATGCCCACAACGGAATTTAGTAAAACATCACATTCTTCCATTGATGCAAGCGAGATAAGTCCCTCAATGCCAGTTAGTATTTCTACATTTATATCGTTAATGAGGTTCTTTAATTCCTCATATTTTTCTTTATTAAAGATACAGACTTTTTTAGGACAGTATTTTTTCACTTGCTCTGCCAAAAGTTCTATATTTGAGTGCGCTGAAAGTCCAACTATACGAAACCCTTGTGACTCGCAAACCTCTAGTGATTGTGTTCCTATTGAGCCAGTTGAGCCCAAAATACAAATATTTTTCATATGTTTTAGTGTCGCCACCTTTCTGGCATAATTGTAAAATGCCCCGCGTCAAGCGTACGCCTAACGAGGGGCTTATTTAATCTAAACTGTTATCATTTTCAATGCTATGAAAATGAATGGCGCAACTAATAATACCGAATCAAATCGGTCTAGCACACCACCATGTCCTGGCATAATCGAGCCAAAATCTTTAATATCGCATTTTCTTTTTATCCAAGAGGCTGTCAAATCTCCAAGTACTCCTGCTAGAGGGGCAACAACTCCAATAAATAGCAAAGCAATATAGTTGATTTGAGCAACCTGTCCTTGTGACTTCATTACAAAATAATAGATTACTGTAATGAGTGAAACAAATAACAATGCAGAAACCACGCCTCCATAAACCCCTTCAACCGTTTTGTTAGGGCTAATTTTTGGAGCAAGCTTTTTCTTCCCAAAAAATCTACCAGCAAAATATGCACCCGTATCGGCTCCCCAAGAACAAGCGAAAATCAGCATTGTATAGTAAATTCCTTGATAAAATCCAAATTCATTTCTAATCACAAGTAGGATGTAAAACAAGCTTGGAACAATGACTATCGTTAAAAACCCAAATAAATGCTGTTTTAAACTAATCTTTTTTTTGCTTATCATATTGATAATAATAGCCGTCATTGCGATAAGAAAAAGTATCGCAACCCAAACATACCAAAATAAAACTTTTGAATGCCCATCTATGTCCTTTGCAGGATAAATAAATGGCATTACTGCTCCAATCATGAAAGCCACTGTAAGCGGAATGCTTTTAGTGACTTTAGTTGCAAGAAGTAACTCATGAACAGCTATGAGTGATACGATACAGATAGCAACATCGTAAATAATGGTGTCAAAGCAAAACAAAACTGTAAAAAAGACAACCATACCGAGCAAAGCGGTAATAATACGTTGTTTCAAGTCATATTCCTCCAAATCGTCTGTTTCGCTTTGCAAACTCCGCAAGTGCCTTGTCAAGACATTTTTCGTTGAAATCAGGCCAAAGCGTATCCATAAAGATGAACTCTGCATATGCTGACTGGAACGTCAAAAAGTTTGAAAGCCTCTGTTCACCACTTGGTCTGATTATCAAATCAACGTCAGGTTGACCTCTTGTATATAACCTGTCAGCAATTGTTTGTGTGGTTATTTCATCAACTGAAAGTTTATTCTCACTCACCTCTTTTGAAATGAGTTTAACGGCATTTAATATTTCGTTTTGCCCACCGTAATTGATAGCAATGTTTAAAGTAAGTCCTGTAAAGTTTGAGCTTTCCTCTTCACAATCGGCAATTTTCTTTAGAATATCATCATCAAATACTGAAAGGTCTCCAATAAATCTTGTTTTCACATTTTCACTTTTATAGTTTTTTGCATCATTAAGGTAATTTCGCAATAACTCAATAATCGCTTTTATCTCATCCTCGGGCCGCTTCCAATTTTCAGTGGAAAACGCATAAATAGTAAGATATTTGATACCAAGTTTATTTGCATAGCGAACAGTCTTACGAAATGCAGTTGCACCAATCTTGTGTCCAGCCTTGCGAGGCAAGCCACGCTTTTTTGCCCATCTGCCGTTTCCATCCATAATGATACCAATATGACTTGGCAATACATCTTTTTGTGGCATACGTCCTCCTAATTAAGCATTTGCTGTAGATAAATATGAAATTAATAAGCGTTTCACTTCGCCTATGGCTCGCAAAAAGCCACTATATCTCCATAATCTCTTTTTCTTTAACTTTAGCGATTTCATCAACTTGTTTGCAATATTTATCAGTCAGTTTTTGTACTTTGTCCTCGCCAACTTTTAAATCGTCTTCACTAATTTTCGACTCTTTTTTAAGAGATTTTAACTTCTCATTCGCATCACGTCTAATAGAACGGATTGCAACTTTGCCCTCTTCAGCGTGCTTATTGATATCTTTAACGATATCACGGCGACGCTCTTCGTTTAGTGGTGGGAAGTTAATTCTAAGCACTTTACCATCATTGTTTGGGTTTAATCCCAAATCAGATACAAGGATTGCTTTTTCTATCGTAGAAAGAGTTGACATATCCCAAGGTTGAATTACTAGCATTCTTGCCTCTGGTACAGAAATTGCTGCCATTTGGTCAATTTTTGTAGGAACTCCATAATAGTCAACTGTAATTTTTTCTAAAACTGCTGGGTTTGCTCTGCCTGCTCTGATTGCTTTAAAATCATGCTCCAAGGATGCGATTGATTTTTGCATCTTCTCTTCGGTGTGTTTAATTGTGTCTTGCATAATGATACCCTCCAAATTATGTTTTATATTATTTTTATTCTTTTACTAATGTTCCTACAGCTTCTCCAACTATTGCATCAACAATGTTTTGAGGACGGTTTAGGTTAAATACCAAAACTGGTATACTATTGTCCTTACACATTGATGCAGAGGTTGAATCCATAACTCCTAGGTCTTTTGATAAAACCTCGCTAAAAGTTAATGTTTTATATTTTACTGCGTCTGGGAATTTATTTGGGTCTTTGTCATAGACTCCATCGACCATAGTTGCTTTAAAAATGATGTCTGCTTCAATTTCAGCAGCTCTTAGAGAGGACGCTGTGTCAGTTGAAAAGAATGGATTTCCAGTTCCACAACCAAAAATAACAACTCTGCCCTTTTGAAGATGGCGAACGGCCCTATTTCTAATGTAAGGCTCGGCAACTGCTTGCATTGCGATTGCAGTTTGAACTCTTACGTCAACGCCCATCCCCTCGAGTACATCGGCTACTGCCAACGCGTTCATTGTTGTGCCAAGCATACCTATATGGTCAGCTCTTGTTCTGTCCATTGCGCCACTTGAACGTCCACGCCAGAAGTTTCCTCCACCAACAACAATGCCAATCTCAACACCTAACTCTGAGGCTTTTTTAATGCTTGTACATACGTCTTTAATCACTGTGTAGTCAAGACCAAATCCTTTTTCGCCTGCGAGTGCTTCGCCTGAAAGCTTCAGTAAAACACGTTTGTATTTTATTGGCATATTAAACTCTCCTTTATTGTGCGCCACAAAACAAAACAAAGCTAAACTTCATCATCCGCCTTGTTTTTGCAACACTCTTAATATTTTTATTTCTTATTTTATATATATTTTACAATATGATGCTGTCAAAGTAAAGCCAAATTGAGATTTTTTTAAATTTGTGATATAATATTCACAGTAGATTAACATATAGTATAAATATTGGTGTTTTACATTGCAAATATTACTGTATTTTATTATATATAACTGTATTTTATTATATATAAATGTAGGGCTTATATACTTTCTAAGTGAAAAGATATAATTCTTTACAAACAAAGTGCTATATGATATACTATTTAAGTGCCTTGCCATAGCTTATGGGATTATGCCTTATTTTAAGGAGTTTTGCCTACCCTTTGCTCTGACATTGCAAATAATTAAAGAGGTGAAAGATATGCTTAGAAAAGAAGAAAAAACCGCAGTTATCATTGATAACCGTACACACGAAACTGATACTGGTTCTCCAGAAGTTCAAATCGCTATTCTAACAAAGAGAATTAACGAATTGACTGAACACTCAAAAATTCACACGAAAGATCACCACTCACGTCGTGGACTATTAAAAATGGTTGGTCATCGTCGTAACCTTCTAAATTACCTAAAGAACAAAGATATCGAAAGATACCGTGCTACAATTGCAAAACTTGGTCTTCGTAAGTAATTTTATTATCAAAGGCAGACAGCTTTTTGTTGTCTGCCTTGCGATATTTTAAAAAGCAAATTTATCATTCGTTAAAATCAAAGGCAGAACTTTAAACTTCAGGAAATTTAGCATTAAATCGTAAGTCTGTGCAGAGATCATGCTCTCATTACAGAACTAGGATTTTGTGCTAAACCTGTGTTTTGACTGCCTTAAAATTAAGGAGGCATTTTATTATGTTTGAAAATTACAAAGTGTTTGAAACCACATTTGCTGGTCGAAAACTTACAATTGAAACAGGAAAAACTTGTGAATTATCCAATGGCTCATGCTGGGTTAGATACGGCGATACAGTTGTTATGGCAAACGTTACAGCATCTGCAAAGCCACGTGATGGCATTGATTTCTTCCCTCTTTCAGTTGATTACGAGGAAAAACTTTATGCTGTAGGAAAAATTCCCGGCTCATTTATGAAACGTGAGGCTCGTCCTTCCGAGAACGCAATTCTTACTTCAAGACTTGTTGACCGTCCTATGCGTCCACTTTTCCCAGATGGAATGAGAAACGACGTTTCTATCGTTATGACAGTGCTTGCTACTGATATCAACAACTCTCCTGAAATTGCAGGTATGATTGCTTCATCTATTGCTGTTACTATTTCCGATATTCCTTTTGCTGGTCCTATCGGTGGTATTAATGTTGGTTTGGTTGATGGTGAACTCGTGCTAAATCCAAACACTGAGCAAAGAGCAAAATCTGATTTAGACCTCACAATCGCTGCAACAAAAGCAAAAGTTGTTATGATTGAAGCTGGCGCAAACGAAGTTACTGAAGATGTTATGATGGACGCTATTAAACTAGGTCACGCTGAAATTCAAAAAATCTGTGATTTCATTTCAGATATTCAAAAAGAAATTGGTAAAGAAAAGTTTGAGTTTGAAAAAGTTGGCGTTAACCCAGAATTTTTCGCTGCTGTTAAGGCGCTTTCAGAAGAAAAAGTAAAACTTGCTCTTGATACTGACGATAAAACTGTACGTGATGAGCGTCTAAAACCAATCGTTGCTGAAATCGAAGAAAAACTTTCCGAGCAATTTGCTGATTATATGTGGCAAATAGGCGAGGTTATGTACAATCTTCAAAAATATGTTGTTAGAAACTGGCTATTCACTGGCAAACGTGTTGACGGCAGAGGCATGAACGAAATTAGACCACTTGCTGCTGACGTTAACCT
>DBGA01000059.1 GCA_002295325.1 Ruminococcaceae bacterium UBA866
TATCCCTCTTGCAAAGTCTATTTTAGCTGTTGTTTCAATATATACAATTGTTGCTACATGGAACAGTTGGTTTAACGCTATGATATATCTGCCAGATTTAAAACTACAGCCGTTACAGCTTTATTTACGCAGGGTGTTAATTGAAAACTCTGTAGATTTAACCAAACTGCCAATGAATGAAGTAGCCGAAGCTATAAAGAAATCACTTTCCAGTATGCAGCTAAAATACGCAATGATTATTTTCACAACCCTTCCAGTGCTATTTACATACCCATTTTTCCAAAAGCATTTTGTAAAAGGAATGATGGTTGGCTCGCTAAAGGGATAAATTATTTCCATATAATATAGCATATGTGCTATAATATAATATTTCGTTAACGTAAATAAGGAGGATTTTTAATGGGTATCAAAAGAAAAATAACTGCGTTTTTACTAGCTGCGGTTATAGCAATGACAACGTTTGCAGGTTGTTCCAGTAAAGATGGAGACAAAGAACAATCTTCTCAACCAGGGACTTCAAGTGAAGTAGGTGGAACACATAAGCTTAAAATTTTAGCCCCAAACAACGATAACCCTGAACTTAAATTTGATGATAGGGAACAATATCCAGTTTGGCAAGAACTTACTAAGTTATTTAAAGAAAAAAATCTTGAGCTTGAGTTTGAAGTAATTTCACCCGACCAATACGAAGTAACTTGTCAAACAAGAGTTGCAGCAGGTAAAGATTTACCGGATATAATCAACCTTTCATCTTTTAGCGATGAGGCTGCAATGGCACTTGCAAATAGTGGAACAATTCTTCCAATCAACAAAATGGTTGATGAGCATAGCGATGGAACATTCAACAAATTTATCAAAGAGGATTATTCTTTTATTGAGAAACTAACAACTGCACCAGACGGAAATATCTACTGGTTCACAAACGTACAATTTCAAACTTATCAGGACAAGCCTGCAAGAACTTCTCAAGTTATCAACATCAGAAAAGACTGGCTTGAGAAATACAATCTTCAAGCTCCAAAAACAGCAGACGAGTTCTTTAATGTTATGAAAACGTTTAGAGATAAAGATGCTAACGGAAATGGTAAAAAAGATGAAATCGTTGATGCTGCTCCAAACGGATTTATGAACGGTATTGCACAATGGTTTGGTCTTGGAAACTTCTTAACTTCAATTGACGTTAAAAATCAAAAAGTTGTTTCACCTTGGTATCAAGAGCAAGTTAAAGAGTATTTTGCATATATGCAAAAACTTGTAAAAGAGGGTCTGATTGACACTGACCTTGTAGGCGCAACTTACGAGCAAATTAATCAAAGAATGGCAGAAAACAAAATTGGTGCAACCTTTACATATTGTATGCAAACATGGTTGGAACCATCAGTTCAAGCTGAAGGCGCAGAGTTCCTACCAATCGCGTTATTAAAAGGAACGCAAAACTCTGTTCCATATAATGTAATTGAGCCTGAGTTTTTCTCATGGAAAAAATGGGTTGTTTCAAAAGACTGTAAAGATCCAGCTGGAGTTGCTGCTTTACTAGACGTTATCTATTCACCAAAATATGAAGAGTTAACAGCTTGGGGTATCGAAGGGGTAACGTATGAGGTAGTAGACGGCAGACGTCAACAAAAAGAAGGTTTCGGTAACGCATTTTGGAAAGATATGGCTACATCAAAGACAACATACGGCAATCCATTATGGGGCAGTTGTGTATTTCCTGGTATTTCACTTTACACAATGGAATCTCAATTTGCTTCACGTCCAGAGCATAAAAACAACTTCCAAAAAGAAGTAGCATTCTATGAAAATATTTATCCAGACAGTAAATATTGCTACACCGCTATTGCAACAGATGATCAAAACAAACGTAAATCTAGCATTGTAACAGACCTTGAAACTTATTCAGCAGAACTTTGCACAGACTTAATCTTAGGAAATGCAAGTTTTGATAAGTGGGAAGAATATATCGCACAACTTAAAAAGTTAGGTCTTGATGAATTAATTGAAATCGAGCAAGCACAATTAGACAAATTCAATTCCTTCAAATAAGCTTAAAAGCGGAAAAAGGGGAGTTTGACTCCCCTTTTTCTTATATGTAACAAAAAGAGAGGCTGAATTATGGATATAAAATATTTAGGCACTGCGGCAGCAGAGGGATGGCCAGCAGTGTTTTGCAGATGCGATGCCTGTTTAAAAGCAGCTAAACTAAAAGGCAAAAATATTAGAACACGCTCACAAATGCTCATTAATAAAGATTTGCTGATTGATTTTCCAGCAGAGAGTTATTATCGTGCTATGGTTAATGATATTGATTTATCGGCTATAAAGTTTCTACTAATAACCCACTCACATACCGACCATTTTTATCCTCAGGAATTGGTTTTAAGGGGTGGTTGCTATGCTCACAATATGACTTCCCCAAAGCTGAAAATTTTCTGTAACAAATATGTTAAAGAAGATTTTGATAACTACACAAAAAAAGAACTTGAAGCAGTAGTTGCTGATACTATAGAATGGCACATTATAGAACCTTTTGATAAGTTCGAAATTGGAAATTACAAAATCACAGCTTTGCCTGCAAAACATACAAGAGTTGAAAACGATTTACTGTTTTTAATAGAATCAGACGGAAAATCCATTTTGTACTGCAACGATACTGGAAGAATTTATGAACATGTGTATGACTATTTAAAAGAAAACCAAATTGTACTTGATATGGTCAGCTTTGATTGTACAGGTGGACCAATTGAAAACGGTGAAGAGAGCGGTCATATGGGTTTTGCCGATAACGTGGTTGTAACAGAACGGTTAAAGGATAGTGGAGTAGTAAATAAAGATACCAAATATATAATCACACATTTTTCCCACAATGGTAGATTAATGCATAGTGAACTCGAGGACTTAGCAAATCCACTTGGATTTGAAGTAGCGTACGATTCTATGACAATCAAAATTAATTAAGTAGAGTATAAAAAATTAAGGAGAATTTGAATGAGAACAAAAAGACAAAGCGCTTATTCTATAATTTCGCTTATTATTGTATTTGGCATCATACTTTCTAATTTTTCTGTATTCGCGGCACCACCACTTGTAAAGAAAAATATAACGGTTGAATCAACTCATGACTTTATTTGGAGTGATGGAAAAGGTCAGGATTGTCTTGTAGATAGTGTTTATGGAACAGATGCTTCGCTTGCAGATGGTATCCACTGGGCATATGTACAAACAAATGCTGATGGAAACAATAACTTTGTAGAACTTACCTTTGATATGAAGGCGGCAACTGATATATATAAGGTTGTACTTGGCAACAGAGTAGAAGGTTGGTCAGAGCAACTTGCTGAATTAAAATATCAGTATTCTACAAATAAAACAGACTGGACACAACTCAAAGCATTTGCCAATGATGAGTTAAAGTATGCAGGCACATCTCCGGATATTAAACGTCTATCATGGGAAGCGACAGATAATACTCCGATTAATGCTAGATATATTAAGATGAGTTTTTATATTGCCAGTACGGTGACAGAAGCTAAAGTAAAGTATTCGTCTATTGATGAAGTTGACATCCATACTTCACCTGTAGACCCAAACCCAANNAAACCCAGATCCTGATCCAAATCCTGGTGTTCCAGATGATGGGACTTCAAAAAACCTTGCAGCAGGAAAGTCCTATACGCCTGCTTGGATAGCGGACAAATGGGTTGATTCAGGAAATCAATTAACTGATGAGATCCTATCTGCCTCACTAGAGTTTAAAGATGAAAGATGGGTAGGTTATTACAATAATGAAAACGATAAATTTGATATTGTAATGGATATTAAAGAAAGCGTAGAGTTTGAGCAAATTAAAGCAAACTTTCTTCGCAATGAAACGGGAGGTATCTCTGGCCCGTTTAATATGAAAATCGAAATATCAGACGATAATGCAACATGGACAACTTTAGTTGACCATGCAATCACGCAAATTGAAGATGCAGTTGGAATTCAAAGATATATCTATACTGTCCCTACTGAAAAGCAACCGGCTAAGGCTAGATATATTAAGTTTTCAATTAACTTTAGAGTTTGGTTGTTCATTGATGAGATTAAAGTGTTTGACAAAAAAACACCTGACGAGACAACCGATGTTGATCCAGATACACTGCCAACAAAAAATCTTGTACAAAATCTTGATTTAGAGTGTAACAGAGAACTCTTATATAATGCACCAAAAAATATTTTAACAGATGGTGTGCATTCGCAAATAGCCTCTTGGAACGATAGCACGTGGCTTTCATTTAACGGTGCTGCGGGAAATCCCAATGAAGCTGTTGATAATAACAAAATTTCAATCCAATATGACTTAGGGTTTAAAAAGTCTGTGTCAAAAATTAGCTTGAACGCATTAAATGACTTTGCAGGCGGAAATGCAATCGGTGCACCCAAGGGATTAAAGATATTAGTTTCTGATAATGGGGAAAGATGGATTGCTTTAAAGAACTTCAAAAGGCAAACCCCAACAGATCCATCAACTTTCAAATATGAATGGGATGGATTAACAGACGAATACATAACAACCCTTGATAATGCTAACATGATTTACACCCAATTCATTAAAATTGAAGTTGATATGGATACATGGGTATCATTTGATGAAATCGAAGTGTTAGGCAAGGAGGGTAAATGCTCTACTGCCGGAACTTTGATTGGAACTCCCGATGCAGCTAAAAATTTAGCTGCGGGAAAAACGTATACAATTGACTATAAAGCACCTCGTGCTTATGAAGACAAAGACGGTGTTGAGCTAACAGATTCACAGTTTGGTAGTACAAACCTATATGATCTTGCTTGGCAAGGACATACAGGAGAATGGCCAACAAGAAGTGTAATTATTGATTTAGAGAAGAAACATTCTATCTCATCTGTTAAGGCAAACTTTTTGGCTTCAACAGGTCAGGGAGTAAATCTTCCAACTGCAGTGAGGCTATATGTTTCAGATAATGGCTCAAATTGGAGCAACCTTTATATTAGAAACAACATTAAAACTAACACAAATGGAATTTTTTCATTAGGTTGGGATTCTGAAAATCTTGATGGATTTGAAGCGACAAATGCAGCATTCGTAAACGCTCGTTATGTTCGTGTAGATATGGAACTTGACGGATGGTGCTTTATAGACGAGATTGAAGCCTATGGTAAAGATGACGTAGTGCCAGAGGGCATAGAGCTTCCAAAAGATGCAAACTTTGATGGTGCGTTAATGGCTTCGGGTGACCACACGGATAACATTAAAGATATGATACTTGTTTATAATGGGCCTTATCGTGACTATGCAGGTAATACCGGATATGGAGATTGGAGTGTATCTGACTTCAAACCATATGTTGGCTATATCAATAAAAATGGTACAGCCATAGATACAATGTATGATGCGTTCTTGTTCCTTGCAATGGGAGCAGAATCAAATAACCTTTTTATCGAATCATCAGATTACAGCGCTAACCCATCAAATAAGNNGTAAAAATAGTTGCAAAAGAAACCAATAATCCTGACATTAAACTAAAAGTTACGGTAATGGTGCCTTTCCCTGACGCATTGTCAACAAACTTTGGTGTAATCAATGGTAAAAACTTGAACTTAACTGATGTAGAAGACTGTAAGATTGCAATTGATTGGTATATGAACGAAGTTCTTACTAGATTTTCAGATGCAAACTATGAGCATTTAGAGTTCTCAGGTTTTTACTGGATGCACGAAACGAATTATAGAAGCGACTTGATAAAATACACATCTGATAAAACACATCAAGCTAAACATCAATTCTTCTGGATTCCTTACTATAATGCAAGTGGATGGAATAGATGGGCTGAAATGGGCGTTGATGCGGTAGTATTACAGCCAAATCACTTCTTCCCTGAGTCAACGCCTCCGTCACTTGATCGTGTATCCGATGCCAGTACTCTTGCTAAAATGTATGGTATGGGTATTGAAATTGAAATGGATGAGCGAGCATTTTCAGATGTTAATCGCTATAACAAATATCTTGATTATTTAAATGGTAGTGTTGAATTTGGATATCTAAATAATTGTTATAGAAACTGGTATAATGGAATTAAAGGTTTAATGGAAGCGGCATATTCAAATAATCCATTGGCTCAAAGTGATAACCCAACAGTTAGAGCTTTGTATGATTACACATANNCCCCAGAGCCACTGAAACCAACTCCAACCCCAGAGCCACCACCATCAGATACATTAGAATATACCTCTTTCACAGATCAAAATGGCATTATTCTTGAGGCGAATACTTCTGTATTACCGTTAAATAGCTCTTTGGTTTCAAATGAGGTTAAAGAAGGTAGTGCTTTTACCCATGTGAAGAATAAGGTGGACAAACTGCTTTCACTTTTTGATATTAATATTTTAAGTGAAGGCAAAAAAATTCAACCTAATGGAAAAGTGAAAATATCCATTCCGGTTACCTTAACTGGTAATCCAGAGAACATTAGGGTATATCATGTAGATGATAAAGGCAAATTAACTCTAATCCCATCAATTATTTCTAGTGGAAAAGTGACGTTTGAAACAGACCATTTCAGCCTTTTTGCGATTGTAGAGGGAAAGGTTAAAGAAGATATCAAACCAACTGTAAGTCCACAGACTGGCGATAGTTCAGGTTCCATCTTTATTCCATTTCTTATTGCTAGTATTATAGCTGCTATTTGTGGATTTGCACAGCTTAGGTTAGCAAGGAAATCAGCTAAATAAAAGCATTACACTATATAACTACCCATCATAGGAGGAAAACACAAAATGAAAGATAAATTTAATATAGGCGTTATAGGTCTTGGATCTCGTGGGACAGGCGTAATGAAAGACGTTCTATTACCGATGGAGAATGTTGCAAT
>DBGA01000036.1 GCA_002295325.1 Ruminococcaceae bacterium UBA866
TTTGCATCAGCACAAATTGAGCAAGTTCCATCTACATACACAAGCCTTAATGATGAGGAAAGTCGTATCAAAATGAACCGTATGCTCGATGCGTTGCAAGATAACGACGACGTTCAAGAAGTTTTCCATAATTGGGAAAATCCAGACGAAGAATAAAATAATGATAAAAAACCAATCTGTATTTTTCAGATTGGTTTTTGTGTTCTTAAGTTTATTTTTTATAAAGTGCTAAAATATAATTTTTTATTGGAATGTTTATACATACTATGCTATAATATTTGCAAAGCAAATATTAACAAGTTCAATGGCAGTGCGAAATTTGNNGCGAAATTTGACTACGTCAAAATCGCACAAAGCCGATTATATCAACACTTACGCTTATGCTATAATAAATATACTTTTTTAAAAGGGAGAAATGATAATGGAAAATGAGCAAATTAGCAGTACTAGCAATGATATTAAAATTGAGAAGATGCCAATTAAAAAGGCGTTTGCGATAATAGGATTAGGACTTTCCTTGTCAGTTATTTTATTAAATATAGTTCAAATATTTGTGGTCAATATTGTTATTAAAAACTTTCCAACTGTCTACAGCTCTGATTTTTTTCGGTTTGCTGCAAGCACAATTCCACTTACAGTTATTGGGATGCCTGTGCTTTTTGGGGTAACCAGTTTTATCCCCTCGGCAAAAACAAGCTACAAGAGTAACATTTCGGTTCCCAAGATGTTAAAAATATTTGTAATTAGTTATGTTTCAATGACGATTTTAAATATGGTTTCGCTTGTAATTAATATGATGATTTCTGGTATTACTGGGCTAAGTGCAACCAACCCCCTTGAATTTATACAGGGTAGCAATATCTGGATTACTTTGCTTTTTGCTGTAGTTTTGTCGCCAATTGTTGAAGAAATTATGTTTCGCCATATTATAATAAACAAATTGAGAAACTATGGTAGCGGAGTTGCAATTTTTACCTCTGCGTTTGCATTTGCTTTGTACCACGGCAATCTTTATCAAATACTATATGCCTTTGTACTCGGTATCGTTTTTGGTGCAGTTGTGTATAAAACTGGCAAGCTTAGGTATGCAATCATACTACATATTATGGTGAATTTCTGTGGAACAGTTCTTCCAATAGGAATAGCATCACAAAAACCAATTTTAATGGCAGTGTGTGCAGTGACAGTAATCGGAATTTTGCTTACAGGATTTATTCTTGGAATTATTACGCTCTGTAAAACTGATTTTGGTAAACTCGGGCAAGATATTATGCCACGTCAGCATCTAAAGCCATTTTTTCTTAATATCGGAATGATTTCCTATATTATAGTAACCTTGATAGTTATTGTGCTTTTTTTAATGGGATAGAACCATATATTATAAATTTACACGAAAGAGGAAAAAATTATGTTAAATCATAAGGGCAGTAAAACCATAGAAACCAATCGCATAATTATGAGGAAGTTTCAACTTGACGACTCAGATGCTATGTTTAGGAATTGGGCNNCAGATGAAGAAGTTACACGCTATCTGACATGGAAACCTCATGCAAATATTGAAGTAACACAGGGTATCCTTGATAATTGGTGTGCAAATTATCAAGAGAATAAATATCATTGGGCGTTGGTGCTCAAAGAAACGAATGAGCCAATCGGTTCCCTCGGAATTGTTAGACTAAATGAGGAAGATAATCAAGCCGAATTTGGTTATGCAATCTCACGCGCTCATTGGAATAAAGGAATTGTTACCGAGGCAATGACGGCTCTTCTCGAATACTTTTTTAACGAAATAGGGTTTGATAGAATTGATGGGTTGCACGATGCAAACAATCCTGCTTCAGGAAGAGTCATGCAAAAATTGAATATGTCCTACGTTGAAAATGTNNTTGGCGCATATAACGACAATCAAGGAAACCCTACTGATATGTTACGATATACGATTGATAAAAACAAATTCAATGAAGTACATATACGCAGAGCATACTCATATGAAGTTGATACTATTGCTAAACTTTACGACAATTTAATCAGCTATATGGATAGCACAAAAAACTACCCAGGTTGGAAAATTGGAATTTACCCTACACGCGACGAGGCTGTTACTGGCTACGCCGAGAACAGTTTATACGTTGCAACGGTTGGTGGCAAGATTGCGGGCACTTGCATATTAAATAATAAACAGGATAAGCAATACGAAGAGGTAGCGTGGACGGCGGCTACCAAAAAGCCACTTGTTGTTCATACACTTGCTATTAGTCCAGACTTTTTAAATCAGGGAATTGCACAAAAACTTCTTTCTTTTGCAGATGAACTGGCTAAAAATGAGGGTATTAACTCTATTCGCCTTGATACCTCAGAACAAAATTTGCCAGCAAGAAAGCTGTATGAAAAGGTTGGATATCAGCATATGGGCTTTGTTGATTTAGGTTTGGAGCGTTCGGGCATCAGTTGTTGGTATGTCTATGAAAAAATAGTATAATAAAAAGGCTCACTGATAAATGAACTGTTCTAAGGCGA
>DBGA01000039.1:0-9173 GCA_002295325.1 Ruminococcaceae bacterium UBA866
ACTAGTGGGACTTGAACCCGCACAAAGCGAAAATTCAATATTAATAATAAATATAAAGGACTGTATCCGAGTCCACATTCTTAAAACGACATAATCGTAAAACCAAAACCAGAAAAGTGTCATGCAATAGGTTTAAACGTTGCAAAGGTTGTCCCTACCCTCTACATAGTTTCGTTTGATGAAGTAGTGACGGTACTTGTTTAAGAACAGGTATGAAATCAAAGCGACAGAAAACATTTTCTGTATTTCAAGATGGCTATTGTTTCCTGTATACGATATGAATTTCAGACTGATAAAATAAATTCTCGATTTATTACGCAATTACCTCTATCATATATAACACAAGATTTACATATTCTTCAATTATATATTACGCTAATAGNNGCATAAACATGCATCCGGCACTATTAGCGTAATATATAATTGCTCTACAATTTTTAACCTATTTATTCCATAATTTTTTTTGTTTTTGCATAATATCATTGAATTCTTTGTGTAGTTTATCAACACCAATATTAATTAAATTAGCTTGATATTCATCCCATATCTTATCAAAATCTTCAGGTTTTGCCATAATTGCTTGTGGAATGGTTCCTGCAGTAAGTTCATCATACTTTCTTAAAATCAAATTGCTTTCTGAATCTCCTGGCAATGTGATTTTCCATAGCTCTCCATATGGATTCTCCTGAAAATTTTCTTTAGTTGGATATAAGTCCTTCCAAAGTTTTACTCCATAAGCATCTAATGCCTTTCTTTCAGGCTCTTTCAATGCTTTAATTTGATTTTCGTCAGACGTTGGATGCCAATTATCTCCACTTTCATCCTTTGAACCTATTCCATATCCTGGGAATGGATATGAATTAACATTAATGCCTGTTTTCTTAGAAAATTCTGGATCTGAAGACCATTGTTCAAAAACGTCAGGTTTAAATGTTCTCTTACCATCTACCACATCATAATGTTCACCTTCTATACCCCAATTGCGAAGTAACTGTGATTCTTTAGTACAGCACCAATCTAGATACTCAAACGCTCTTTCGGGATCTTTGCATGAGGTTGTAATACCGATACCATAACCACCAGAAAAAGCCAATGGTCTAAATGCTGCATATTTCTGTGTTTTTGGATTCATTACCACAGGCAACATTGCATAAGTACGATCTGTTTTTCCTGATGCAACTAAAGTAGCTTCTGCTGTCTCATATTGCCATTTTGAATCAATAAGTCCAATAACTCTCCCATCGGCAATTTTTGCCTCGTACTGGTCAAACTTTTGGATAAAGCTTTCTGGATCAAGAAGTCCAACATCATTCATATGATTTAACCAACGGAAATATTCTTTCTCCTCCGGTGTTGTTAAATGAAGTACTGCTTTATCATTTTTGATATCATAATACCATTCACCGTCATCAGGCTTTCCAGTTGAAAGCATAGCTGGGTTTGTTACGGTGATCTTTATTCTCCAATCATCTGCCAATAAAGATAGCCCAATTGTTGGCTTACCATCAATTGTTGGATATTTTTCTTTGTATGTTTTTATCACTTTTTCATAATCTTGCAAATTTTCAATTTTAGGATATCCTGATTCTTTCAAAGCTGCTATTTGTAATTCGAACCCAGCCTCAGGCGTTAAAGTCTCTTCGTTTACTTTATTATTACCCATCATATAAATATGTGGATCTTCACTTGACCAACGCAATCTATTTATATACTTGCCATATACTTCTTTTGTGTTAATACCTTTTTTTTCAATCAATTCATCCAAAGGAATAAACCCACCAGCATCCTTGATAATGTTACTAAATTCCATTGAATACATCATATCTGGATATTCACCACTTGATGCGAGTAGTGCAAGTTTTTGCTTTGGATCACCCACCACATATTCTCTTGCTAAAGTAACGCCAGTGAGTTCTGTAATTTTTTTTGAAACTGGACTTTGAAATTTGTCATCCATACTTGACATTGCAGGGTCGCAATATAAAATGGAAAAAGTGATGGGATTCTTTGACCCAGCCGTTGTTTCTGCAACAGTTTTTGAATTTTCGCCATTGCACCCAGAAAAAGCCGAAGCAATAATGCCTAAACATAAAATAGTGCATAATACCTTTTTCGTTTTCATAGTACATCTTCTCCTTACATATTGTTACTTTTAATTTGATGAACATAATGAAAATTTATGTATTTATTGTAAATATTTTCAAAATTATTCATCCCATATTTTAATCGGTTATTTCCGATAAAATATACAAATTTCATAATTTTTATAACTCGTTTAGGTTTTAACTGAACCAAGCGTTAACCCTTTTACAAAATACTTTTGAACAAATGGGTAAACAACAATAATTGGCACTGTTGCCACAATAGTAATCGCCATTCTAATTGATTCTGGAGAAACTGTTTTACCTGCAGTTTTGGTTTGCTGATTATGCAATTGCGCAGAAGTTGCAACAGTTGCACGTTGTAGAATCTTCATTAGTTCAAATTGCAAAGTTGTCAAAGAAGGTTTTGAACCTGCATATAAATATGTATCCATCCAAGAATTCCATTGACCTACTGCGTAAAACAATCCAATTGTCGCAATAGCAGGTAAGCACACTGGTAGGATTATTTTAAAGAATATAATAATTTCATTTGCACCATCAATTTCTGCTGCTTCTTGCAGAGCATATGGAATATCATCAATAAAAGAGCGTATGATGAAAACAAAATATATACTTAATATACCAGGGATGATATATACTGAGAATGTATTAAATAGTTTTAAATCTTTAATTAGCAAAAATTCAGGAATCATTCCTCCAGATACATAAAGAGTAACCGCCAACATAATTGAAACAAACTTTCTGCCAATTAACTCCCTTCTACTTAGGACAAAAGCAACCATCATTGTTGCTATGACGCTAATTGATGTGCCTATAACAGTTCTCAATATTGAATTCTTAAATGACTGAAATAAAAGATCTTGGCTAAATACCTCTTTATAATTTTTAAAAGTAAATACTCTTGGCCAAAGATAAATTCCACCGTGAAGACTATCGCTGGCATCATTAAATGAAACGGCAAGTACATTAATAAATGGATATAGAGTTATTACACCTATAAGCGCCATTATTGTTACTGCCACAAAATCAAATACTATATCATTTGCTCTTTTATGTATGTGCTTATGCTTGATCATTTACTCATCCAACCCTTCGCTCAACCCTTTTTTTAATGAAACGATAATCATATGCAATTTGTTTATACAAATCATTTAAATTGCACTAACACCATTCACTTTTTTTGCTAGTTTATTTGCACAAAGTAAAAGTACAATACTCACTACTGATTTAAACACACCAATTGCAGTACCATAAGAATAACGCATTAATCCAATTCCGTAATTTAAAACATACAAATCCAAAACTTCAGAATATTCTCTAACAACATTATTCCCAAGTAAGAACTGCTTTTCATAGCCAATACTTATTAACCATCCAATATTAAGCACTAACACCACAATTATTGTAGGCGATATACTAGGTAAAGTAATGTGCCAGATACGTTTAAATCTACCTGCTCCATCCACTGTAGCCGCCTCATTTAAGTTTTGATCAATGCCTGCAATTGCAGCTAAAAAAATAATTGAGTTCCAGCCAAGATTCTTCCATACATCAGATAAGGTGGAAATTATCCAAAATATTTTAGGTTGTGCCATAAATTGAATTGGTTTATCAACTAGCCCTAAAGTCAATAGTATCTCATTGACAATTCCACCATCTGTAGATAACATTTTTGAAATTATGCTTGCTACGATAACCCACGATACAAAGTAAGGAAGATAGGATACCGTTTGAATTATCTTCTTAAAATGATTGAAACGAATCTCATTTAAGAAGATAGCAAATATTATAGGAAGGGGAAACCCTATTAAGAGTTCCAATCCACTCATTGCCAACGTGTTACGCATTACTCTGTAAAATTGTTTATCGTGTGCAAGAATTATAAAGTGCTTCAATCCAACCCAATGCTGATTGAAAGACCCGCCTACCCCTGGTTTATAGTCTTGGAACGCCATTGTCCATCCCAACAAAGGAATAAATTTAAAAATGAACACCCAAAATAAAAAAGGCATAAGCATTAACCACAGATATTTTTGTCTATAAAGTTTAACCAAAAAAACATATATTTTTTTCTTCTGATTAATCTTTTTACCACTTGATGTACAAATTAGTTTTTGCTTAAGTATCTGGCCTTGAATCCCACTTTCTTGCGACATTAATGATAACCTCCCCAATCATATAGAAACTAGTAATTTGTATTTGAATTCTTGCTATAGTATACTAGATACAACTCAATACAACTACCCTAAAAATTTCACATGATTAGCTTAATAATTAGACATTTTATACAAAAATTAAGAAACCCATTCAATAGGCTTCTCAAAAGAACAATGATAATAAAGCAATATGTATAATAGAACTTAAAGAAGTTAAACCTTTTGTAATTCGCTAATTTGGCGATAAGCAGAAGGTGAAACACCTACTATTTTTTTAAACTTAATTGAGAAATAATCATAGTTTGAATAACCTGCCTTTTCAGCAATATCGTTAACCTTTAAGTTTGTTGTATTTAAAAGTTCTTTTGCTTTCTCAATTCGGACTTTATCAACATATGTATTAAAGTAATCACCCGTTAAATTCCTAAAAAGCTTTCCTAAGTATGCACTGTTATACCCAAATATATCTGCTAGCTCCTCAAGTTTAATATCTTTTTGATAATTCAAATTAATATATCTAACAAGTCTGCTTAACATATCATCGGTATCTTGTGACATAACTTGCCTTGAAAGTTCAGCTAATTTATTAATAATATAATTTTCTAGTAGGCTTATAGAAGAACAGGAATAAAACCCATTGTAAAACTTCTCATCAAATAAGTTATTTAATATACTATTTTTTTCTTTTTTAATTATTTCTCCAGCTACGCCGACATAAATACGAAGCATATAATATTTAATTTTATTCTCTGGCATGGAGTTTTCTTGCATTTCTAATGACAGTTTTTTTATTATCTCATTAATTTTATCTGTATTAAATGTTTCTACTGCTATGTATATACTTTTCATATATGATTCAATGTGTATGTAATTATTTTTTGTAGGCTTGTTATCTATTTTTTCATTTTCGAGTGGCAACAAAATAACGTCGCCCTTTGAAAAAAATTTATATTTTAATGCCTTTTGAGCTTTATAGAACAAATCCTTTAGCTTTATAATATGTTTCGTATTTCCTCCTACAGCAATAACAATTTGTATATTTTTTTCTTTTTTAAGTTTTTCATATAGGAAATTCAGCATTCCATGTACTCGCTTAAAGCTTAGTTGATTTATTAGAATAATAATATATTCACCTATATTAAATACAAAACCTGCACGCATCCGTTCAACTTCAATATGAGTCGCTTGATAAACATGTGTATGAAGTTGTTGCTTATTATCACTTTGGGATATTACTTCTATAAGTGCAAGTTGATATTCTGACCATGGGAAGTTTGTACTAAAGGTACAATTCATATAGTCAATGTATTCTTTAGACTGATCGTCAAGTATCAGCTTTTCAAAAAATTTATCACGAGAAATTTCTTTGTATTTAACTTGCTGCTCGTTTATAATTTGTTGCTGTTTAAAATTTTGTTTTATATTACTTACAATACTGAGTAGTTCATCTTCGTCAATTGGTTTAAGTAAATAGGCTGTAACATTATAGTCTATGGCTTTTTTTGCATAATTAAAGTCTTGATATCCACTTAAAATAATGGTCTTGATATCCCACTTACGGTCACTAATTATCTTTACCAGTTCAAGTCCATCCATCTGTGGCATGTTAATATCTACAATACATAAATCTGGAGATAGACTTTCTATTTTGTTAAGCGCCTCCACTCCATTTGAAGCTTCTCCACAGACATCATATCCCAACCCATTCCAATCAATCACTACTTTTAGCCCTGCTCTAATATGAGGTTCATCATCTACTATCAAAACTTTATACAAATAAAACGCCTCCTTATGGTAACCTTACAGTTACAATTGTACCCTCACCATTCGCACTTTCAACCATCAATCCATACTCATTTCCCCAGTGTAGCTTAACTCGTTGATGTATATTTCTAAGCCCGATTCTGCCTTTATCGGTAACTGTACATATGACATTATTAAGCTGGTCAATTTCTTCTTGAGTCATTCCCACTCCATTATCACTCACACTTATAAACACTCCATTTTTGTTTCGTCCTATGATGATTTTGATAACTCCACCTGATTCTTTCTGCTCCATGCCGTGAATAACTGAATTTTCAATCAAAGGCTGAATAATAAGGGGAAGTATTTTATAATCATACAATTGTTCTTCTTGTATCTCTATACATAGTTCAAATTTATCTCCGAAACGAAACGTTTGTATCTGAACGTAGTTTGTTATAAACTGCAGTTCATCCCTAATTGTAATTTCTCCACTTTCCATGTTCATACTGGTACGCAATTGATTTCCAATTAATTTAATTACAAGTGCAATCTCCTTCTGTTCATTTACTAAGGCTTTCATACGAACAGATTCCAATACATTAAACAAATAATGTGGGTTTATTTGACTTGCAAGAAATTTAAATTGTATATCCTTTTGCTTAAGAAGTAGTTCTTGTTTTTGTAGATTAGCATCATGCATTCCAATTGTCATTCTCTTAATTTCTTTTAACATAAAATTCATACTATCTGCAAGTTGTGAAATTTCATCTGTTCCATTTAATTCAACTTGTAAATCCAAATTTCCACTTGCAATTAAATGCATGCTATCATTTAATTTTTTAATTCGTTTACTCCATACTTCAGCAAATAAAAAAATAAGTATCATGGCTAAGGCTGTTACGCCTAAAGTAATGAGCACATATACATACTTAGCTAATTTTGCTGCATATGTAACCTCATCTTTTGGAATAATAGAACAGACTGTAATTGAAGTTTCATTATCTTCTAGCAAAATCGTCTTATTCACAAGATAACATTCGCTATCCTTGTTCAGTTCAGTTTTTTCTCCCAGCGTTTGTCCTTTTGATGTAATTCCAATTTCCTTAAGTGTATTGCCAACTTGGGTTGAAATAGATGATGCCAATATATAACCCTGACTGTTGAGCAACACGGTATTGTATTTTTCGCTTTTCAGAAATTCACTAATATATTCACCGTTTATTGTAACAATTAGTATTGCTTTCACTGAGAAATCAGTAGCCCTATAATTTGATAGGCCTCGAATACAACTTAGTTCATATACGTTTTTTTCAGAGTTATATATATATTGCCAAAATANNGTTAATGCCTTATTGTACCAATCATATTTCATTTCATCCGTTACCGGTATTATCTGTGAATTATTTAATAATGTAGAATTTGTAGTTAGGATTCGAATTGCCCCAATTTCCTTATATAGTGTTTTAAGATCATTTATTGTGTTATATCCTCTATAATCCCGTACTATATCACGAGTATAAAGATATTGGTTCGTTAAAATGCTTTCTAATTTTTTGTTTCCATACAAGTTGGTTGACGCCTTATTTCCTACATTTAATATTTCCTGTATTCTAAGCATAACATATTCTAAATGATGATTTGCACTAGCAATATTTTGACCTACATCCCGCTTTTCAATAGCCGCTGTTAAAATTCCACCTACAATTCCTACCGGTATTAACACAACACAAATATAGGATAGAATTAATTTCGACTTTATTGTCAGCCCCATAAAATAACTCTTTAGTTTTCTAAACACCATGAACACACAGCTTTCAAAAAAATATTACTACATTAACCATTTAATTAAGCAGATTGAAACTAAGCACCCTATCTTAAAACGTAGTTTATGTTCACTACCTTATAGATAATCCATTATCCTTTAAATACACAATATCACAAAAAGTGGAAATAATCTAGCCTACAGATTAAAATTTATGCAATCGTATTTTTTCCCAAAATTGTAGTTTTACTATCTACCACTGGGGACATTATTGCAATGTTCGTTTTTTCTGGTTGTGTACAATGCAATGAGTGTTTTATAAAAATATTGAGCTTTTAAAGTAGCTTCAATTGGCATCTTTATTGTTTGGCACTAACATTATCAGACGTAAGGTTTGATACAACAAAAAAAGTCCAGTATTACTGGACTTTTTTCTATTGGAGTTCTTTTATAGTTACAGTGACAGCTGTTTTTGGTAAACTCTAACTAAACGTGTAATAGTGAACACAGCAACGTATAAATGGGTACTACTAGTGGGACTTGAACCCACACATAGCGAAAATTCAATATTTATAATAAACTGAAAAGACGGTATCCAAGCCTATATACTGAGGGAATACGCTCGTAAAATTTTATATGTTTTTAAAACACTTATTTTATATGCCCTAAAAGCTCTCCCATATGAAGGATAACTGCATCGGCACCTTCCTCTATATATTTTTTCTTTACTCTGTCTGCTTGATGTTGCCTTTCTTTATCAGAAAGCTTTAAATATTCATTCTCTGTAAGTCCCATCTCGGAGCTTCCCTCAATTACTCCGATTGTAAATACACCTGCATTCTTGCCTTCTCTAATATCGGAAATGGTATCTCCAACCTTGATTACCTCGGCGGTAGACTGAATTATTAATGCCTTCATATTTTCAAAAACCATAAATGGATAAGGCCTGCCTACTCCGTTCACCGAGTCGGGGCTGCACCAAAAATCAGGGGAGTATCCGTTTTTTACTGCTTGGGGAACAACAATTTCCATCATTTTATCATTATACCCGGTAGTGGAGCCTATTTTAATTCCCATTTCTCTAAGCTTTGCGATTGCTTCGAGAACATATGGCTTAGGCTGGGTATATTCAGATAAGGATTTAAGTAGAATCTCCTCATAATCCGCATACATCTTGTCCAGATCATATTCATTGAAGCTTTTGCCATAGAGTTTTTTCCATTCATCAGCAATTCTTGGCATTTGCAGCATGGTGCGAATGTGCTCCTTTTTAAGCATTCCCATTGGTGCACGAACCTCATTCATAGTTGGCTCTATTCCCACATTGCAAAAGACTTCCAAGAATGCACCAACCGGAGCAAAGCTACCGTAATCCACTGTTGTTCCTGCCCAATCGAAAATGAC
>DBGA01000039.1:9217-40546 GCA_002295325.1 Ruminococcaceae bacterium UBA866
GTTCTTGACGCTTTGCAATTCCTCCCTCTGCTTTCAGCTCCTCAAGTGCCTTAGAAAAAGCAAGCACAACATGGGTTGGGGAGGTAAACCTCCATTTTCCGTCCTTGTCCATATCTTCCCACTGGTCATATAAATCAAGAGAAAGGCTTCTTGCAATTCCTTTACATTTTTCAAGCTTTTCTTTTTTGGCGATGATAAAGGAAAAGCCCGGAACACCTTGAATGCACTTGTTTGCGCTACTGATAATAAAATCAATTCCATAGGTAGCAACATCAATTTCAATTCCGCCAAAACTGCTCATAGCATCAACAATAAAGGTTTTGTTATATTTTTTGCAAATATTCCCGACGGTGGCAAGGTCATTTAGAATGCCTGTTGTGGTTTCGCAGTGCACCATTGCAATATGGGTTATCTCTTTATCATTGCCAATCAGTCTTTCAATCTCGTCAGCTGAAATAATTTTATTATATTTCTCCTCATAAACCACGGTTTTGAGCTTGCTATAGCGGCAGATATCTACGATACGTTTTCCGTATTCACCATTGGTGCAGACAAGTATTTTATCGGTATCACTTACAGCCGATGAAATAACCGACTCAACGCCAAAAGTACCGCTACCCTGCATTAAAACTGCTATATAGCCATTTTTTGAAACATGAGCAAGATCCAAAAGCTCAGCTCTAATTTTTTGCGTTATAGACTTATAATCGTCGTCCCAAGTACAGTGGTCAAAAAGCATTTCTTGCTTTACGGTATCGGTTGTGGTCAACGGTCCGGGAGTTAGCAGTTTATAATTTTTCATATTAATAATCCTCTCTTATTTACAGCTTTCAGAAATTTTCTGATGCTCTTGCAATATCTCAACAGTCAAACCTTTTTCATATGTTTAGGATAATCGAGCTTTTGTTCCACCGTGACAGACTCCCCTCGTAAATTGCCAGATGATAGACTTTTTGTATTTCGGGAGGAACATTTTCTACAATACATTTTACCATTTCAGCCACAAGCGGGTTGGATTTATCAAATCATATCCATGTTTTCTGGATGTTTCAAATCCTTGAGAGAAGTTGCATTGTGGGGTTATTTCCATATCATAGTAAGCTTCCTTAGAATAAACTCCGATACAAAACTGTTTTTTGGCGTACACAAAATTTCAAGAGGAGTTGAATATTGAGAGATTATGCCGTCGTCAATCGACAAGTTTATGTAGTTCAGTATTGTATTTGAACCAAAAGACTTTTTAATGTTTAAAAGCTCTAACATATATACCTCCCCCCTTTCATAGATAGAAATTATTATATTGCAATGTATCACATTTATAATTATACAAGCAGTATGTAAAATCTGTTAGCGATGTTTCGTTATTTTTATGTAAAAAAATATGCAATAATGTAATTTTTCATCGTTTTTTATTTACTTTGTGATTAATAATTATGGTAGATATAAAGTAAAAACTTACGTCAAATATAACAACCATTTAGAAGCTTGAAATATTCTCAATTCCATTCAAGCAGAAATTCGCACTGAGCCCACCAAAAATCGGTTAGACGAATTGGAGGAACTTAAGAGCAAGTTTTATTCTGGATGCAAAAATTTAGAACAGCGGATGGTGCTGATAAAATAGAGTGACAAGGGTTGATTGATAGCTTTGTAAATGCAATTTATTTTAACAAGGACAAAGTTATTATTACCTTTAACTACATGGACGTCACAAAACCAACGACCTTAGATGAGGTCATTGGTTTTGTTTTATAATTACTCACTGCTAATCAAACGTAAAATCTAATAAAACGAAAAAGCCAGTATAACTGGGTACGAAATATAAAAATAGCTCCACAAGATTTAGCTTTTGGGCTAGTCTTGTGGAGCTTTGTTTTACTGGCCTTGTAAAGATGTAGTGTTTTACCATCGAGGAACATTTTATATATCAGCAACTTAAAATTATTTGAAAGATTCTTTAAATTCTACACTCCAACGGTACGATTTCTTCCTAGTTGTTTTGCTTCGTACATTCTTTTATCAGCCAATGATATTAATTCTTGGGCGGTCAATGGTGTATCTTCCATCGTATATATTCCTAGAGATGCAGTAGTGGTAATTTCTTCTTTTGTTGATATCACCAATTCTGATATTTTACAGCGAATTCTTTCCGTAATTCGGTAAGCTTCATCTTTTGCAGTATTATACAAACAAATTATAAACTCATCACCACCATAACGGGCAGCCCAATCGATATCAGAACGAATGCATTTCACAAGTGCATTTGTAATCTCAGTAAGGATTTTATCCCCGAAGCTATGTCCGTAAATATCATTTATTTTTTTTAGGTTATCGAGATCTAAAAAAACTAGTGATAAAGGTAACTTCTCCATGGTTGCTCTAACAATATCTGCCGGCAAGCGTTCGTCAACATATCTTCTGTTATATAATCCTGTTAATTTATCCTTAATCGCTAACTCGTTGGTCTCTGCTATAAAATTGCGCATCAAACTGACTTCCGAATAAATGCCCGAGCCAACTGTCATGGTGTCTGTAACAATTTTTAATAATTCTAAAATTGTGGGTTTATCTACGTTTTCTATCGGGAGAGCAGTTACCATCATAATTTCATCAGCCGACTGCTCTAACTTCAGAATACACTTGTTGCTGAGGTGTGCGCGTACGGATATGCAATTATCACATATCTTTCCGTTCTTCCAATAATCATAGCAGATATTGTCAGTTTCCCTTCTTTCACACCCACGATATTCAATTACTATTTTATTTACGGGATCTACAAGTCTAACCACATCATACATTTTATTAAAAAAAGCTAAATTTTCTTCCAACTTAGCAAGAACAATACTATCAGGCAAAATATCCCCCTCCTTTCTTCGATTAACGAAACCAGTATTTTTTTATATGGTATCATATTTATGCTAACAAAACAAGAGTAGATATCCGAATTTCATCTTGATAGATACCTTTTACTTAGTCCCTGTCCATATTTTGGGGTTAATTGCTCGATACACTTTTAGCATGTACCACAAACCTGGTATCTTCAAACTCATATGAGCAGGTTATTAAAGTTAATATGTTATCATCTTGCTCACCTTAACGTCAGTCTCATAAATTGAACTGTTAATGATTACATCAAGATACTGCGCATATTCCATATCATTTTTGAATTCAACTTGTAAAAAGTCATCACCTAGTCGATAAATATAACAATCAAACCTTATTTAATCGTCTTCCAATGTTTTATCATAGAAACCTCAAAGAGGTTGGTGTATTCCTCAAAAGAATACACCAACCTGCTTTCATTAATTGTTTTCTTGTTTCTTATTTATTTTTTTGCCTAGCAACAGCAAAGCAATATTCGACAGACAGCTGATGGCAAACAACCACACCATAGCCAAAGTCGTATCTCCGGTCTGCGGAATATTTTCTTTCGATTTTGGAACTGTTGATGTAACACTCGATTTATCATCGCCATCTGAATTCCCATCGCTTTTTTCGTTAATAACGGTATACTGAAGTACTGCACCATCAGACAAAATGTCAGCTTTTATCACTTGGTTGCTCTTCACATACATATCAGGGGCTTGGGTCTCCATAATTGTGTAATTCCCATAAAGGATATCGGTAAATTTTACCCTACCGTCTATGTTGCTTGCTGCCTCAGCAACTAAGTTGCCACCTTCATCATATAGTGCAAACTTAGCACCTTGCAGTGGTTCTTTTTCAGTATTTATCTTCAGTATCTCAATATCACCACGTATCTGCGGTGTGTTGACCCACTGTTTTTGTTTGTTGGTAAATACGCCAAGGTCATATGTCTTCCCATCTTCACTCACATTCACCGTCAGGAGGGTGTTGGACAATACAAATCCGGCTGGCGCCACTGTTTCCTTGACGATATACTCCCCATAAGAAATACCATGGAATAATGCTATCCCGTCCTCTCCAGTGACAGCTGAAGCAATCGGGGTGCTAAAATTCGTGTCATTCTTTAGGTAAAGCGTGAATTCAGCATTTTTTAACGGTGTTACGCGATTCTCTTGAGTCTTCTTAACCTGTATATTTCCTTGCATAACTTGATTTGATACAGACGCAGGAGCTGCAGTTACTATAACATTATTTTCTCTAATGGATGCAGTAAGTACAACATTCGTGATAAAATATCCTTGTGGTGGGTTAGTCTCTCTAATGGAATAATCTCCATAAGGAATATGCTCAAACAGCACTTCTCCGCTCTGAATACTGATTGCGGTTGCTACAATATTTCCACCCTGGTCATACAAGGAGAATTCTGCGCCTGCCAGAGGACTTCCCCCAGCACCCAGTTTGCTAAAACGAATTCCTCCATAAATTCTCTCGTTAGCATACTCATAACTTATATCATGCGTGGTGTCCACACCTTTTATTGTAAAGGTGTGACCTGTGCTGCTAATAACATAACCTGTAGGTGCGTTTATTTCTTTTACAGTATAAGGCACATCAAACCTGAGCATATCAAATAACACGAAACCGTCTGTACCAGTTGTCGCTTGATCAACCACATTTCCATATTTATCAATAAGCTCAAACTTTGCGCCTTGCAATTTTGTGGTTTTGTTCTCGGCATCCACCTTAAACACTTTAATACTGCCTACTTCACCAGCTCCGGTGCTACCGGATCCGGCCCAAGAAACTACTATTGGTTGCGAATCGCCTTGTTGCAGTGATCCAGTGCCATTAAATTTTGCTTGATTTAAAAATGGAGATTTGGTTTTGTCCGTCACATTAGTTCTGAATGTGAGACGGTAAGAGCCAGAATCTGGGGATGGTAAATGGAAAGTAAACATACGTTCAGCCAAATCATACTGCACATTTGCGGCTGTGAGCGGAATCTCGCCACCAACAATCAGATTGCCAGAGGAGTCAATACTTTGGTGAAAAAGTTTAACTGATGCCGTGTCAAGCGCAAGCCCTTCTTGCAATTTATCGGTGATGGCTGCATCACTCAAAGAGATACTATTGGCATTGATGTTGATTGTCCAATCGATATATTTCTTGCCCGAAGTATACGCACCGGTTTTGCTGATAACAGTATTGCGAATATTCTGTGTGCCTGTGCTTACCACACCACCAGGTACAATATTATGCCTGAGTGTGGAAGTATTTTGAATTGCTTTGTCACCATTTGTCTGAAAAATACTTAGATCGGTGACTTGTGTTTGAAATGTAATCGTGTATGTCTGGTTGATTGTCGCCGGAAATGTATAGGTCAGCGTACCACTTTTTGATTCATCGCTCGTCGGACTATAGAAAAAACCAGTGGGGTCTGCCCCATTATCAATGGCAGCAGTGCCCTCAATATATTTCATTCCTTTTGGAATATTGTCTGTGAAAACTGCATTGTTAAGCAACATCTGATTGCCGTTAACGACAACTTTCCAGCTGATGATACGCGTCGTGTAGTCATAGCCAGCTCCGGTTTTTTTCACCACTTCACTCACTACGTTTTGACTTCCCACGGACTTTGATTCGGTAATATTGTCTCCTGTTATGCTCGCCTCATTTTTATAGGTTGTATTCGCATTGCCTGCAAAAACAGTGGGATCGGTCACTTTCGTTTTAAATTCTATGATATAGCTATCACTGATTGTCGTTCCAAATATGTAGGTGAGCGTGCCCGTTTTTGTTGTGTCACCATCTACAGCAGGAGTATATGCAAATTTACTTACGTCTGCACCTTTATCAATGGTGGCAGATCCTGCTACATATTCTTGGCCAATCTTAATAAAATCCGTAATGACTGGATTTTGAATGGAAATTTTATTTTCATTTACAGTAGCTCTCCATGTGATTTCGCCGTTTGCCTTATTGTAGGAAACACCCTGCTTACGAATGATATTTGTAGATGCCTCCACCTCTTCGCCGCTTGTAGCGTTGCCGGGAACACCATCTCCGGTTAACCTAGCCGTATTTGTATATTTTTTTGGTGTATTGGACGTAAAGGCTTCCTGCTCCACATTTGTGTAGAACTTAATCGTGTGCTTTTCAGAGATTGCACCCAAATTAAATGCTATATTAGGGTGGGTGTAGGTAAACGCAGAAGAAGCTACTCCATCAATAGTTATATTGGTTGTATCCAAAGTCAAGCCAGTCGGCAATGCATCCGTAACAATAGCGTTTGAAACGCTTACTCCATTTTGATTGACTTCAATTGTCCATTCGATTTGTTTGGTCGTTGAATTGTAGTTTCCTGTTTTTGAAATGAAGTTAATTGGCACATTAACTGATGCTTCATTGGATATTACAAATGTGCCATCATGGTGCATTGTAGCTGTGTTTTTCTCTACGATTGTGGTGCCATGAGAGTTTTCAGTCGTGAGCCGTGAATCGTTCACAGTGGTTTTGAATGTGATTACCTGCTGTGTTGTGATAACTGCAGGTAAGTTATAGGTTAGCGTACCCCCACTATATGTATAATCGCTCACGGGTGCCAGCTGACCGTTAAGGGTAACAGAGCCCGGCACAAACTCCAGCCCGTCCGATATGGCATCTACCACTTGCGCGTCTCTGACAACAACATTTTCTGGGTTTGCTGTCAGTGTCCAAGTAATTTCATTGGTTTGAGCATTATATGCACCTGTCTTTGCAATGGAAGTTGGCAACGGCGCAGGCTGTTCAAAATCTATCGAAATCTCAAAGGGATTGGTCGTGCCTCCGACTTCAAATTTAATGGTGGTTGGATCATCAAGCCCAATTTTGCTCTCATCAAAATATAAATCAAACCAAAAAGAGCCGGTAACATTAGAATGTGTCTCAGCGAACTCCGTAAAGGTAACGACTACATCACCGTTGGTGGAAATTATGCCTGTACCAATCAAATCACCGTTACTGACACGCAATCCAAATTCACCAGGCGCATCTATTTTGATTTGCTTGGGAATGGTTAATGTTAAGGTATCTCCTTTCATAACATCCCCGGTATTTGAAATAGCGTAATTGTAAGTAAGCCGTAGTTCTGAATCCTTTTGAATATTATTACCAAGGGCATTCCCCTCTCGGTCTGTCANNTGTCAACTGCACACCTATAATAAAATTGTAGGTGTCGGATAAATCTGTTGCATAGACTATTGCTCCGCCCATTATGGTAACAAGCTGAATTGTAACCAAAAATAATGCAATAATCGCCTTAAATGACTTCCGCATCAATGTTCACTCCAAATCTCAATTATTCATTTTAAAAAACTATTGACTCTGCAGGATTAAATTACAATGCAAACTCAATTAATTTTTTCTTGTCGTAAGTTTTATGCAAAACTATACTTAATAAGTATATTAACATAAAAGAACAATAATTGTTATGGAACAATTGTTACTAGCAGTCAAGTTATCTCTCAAACATCAGCTTAGATTATATTTTTCTTTAAAATCATTGATTATATTTTGGCTCATCCTGTTATTATTCATTAATACATTAAACACATCTTGTGTAGATATGTAATATACATCCATGGGCTTATGACCATGCATGACAGAATAAATTCCTTTTTTAAACCATTCAGTTGCTTCATTATAAGATTCAATTTTGTAGTAAGCGAAGGCTAAATAAAAATAGGTATAATGAATTCTTTCATAAGAATTTATTTCATATTGATATTGAAGCAAGTCATTACCTTCATGGATTACCTTATGAAATTCATCAGATAAATAATACATTGACATACAAGTTATTCTAACAGTGATTATAATCTGTTCATATTTTTCAATTTTATTTTTGTCACAAATTATTTCATGTGCAGATAATACTGCATTCTTAGCATTAGGCAAATCATTTGTAAGCTGGTAACTCGCTGACATCAATATATATATATTTGCTGCATAGGCACTCATAAAATACTTTGGCTCAATATTCTTCATCAAAGCATTTAAGTCATTTATAGATTCCTTATATCTATTTTGAAACCAAATCATATATGCAATCCTATTGATTTCAATTTCATATAACCACGGCTTACATTGAAAATCCGGTAAGTTCATTGCGCTATCCGTTACTTCTTTAACCGACATGAAGTCGCCTTTCCTTCGATACATATTAAAAATCCTTAAGTTGTCACGTACAGCTATCGGATTGATACAGTCAAGATATTGGTAATAGTCAAATAAATCCACTTTAAGCTTGTCACTAAACAATCTGACCAAATCTGCCGATGGTGTGCGTTCACCTTTTTCAATTAGGTAAACATACTTTTCTGAACAAATATTTTCTGATAAATCTCTACGGCTCATTCCAGACATGCAGCGATATTCTTTAATCACATTCCCGATATAGTTCATTTTTTTACCCCCGAACATTCAATAAATATTTTTAGTAAAGTCTTTTATTCCCAATGCTATATATAAATAACTTCAATTTATTTATAATAATTTTTTACTGATTCTGAGTTTGTATAAACGTACTTTAAACAAAAGCAGTTATGTCCTAGACATGTTGCTTCCATAAATCTACACGCCACTCGAACTCAAGAACATTAATAACCATACACTTTGATTATTGTAAGTTTTGCTCTTTAAAAACCTTCATAATTGTATCAAGAAGTATGTCTAAAATTCGTAATGCATCTCTAATTTCACTTATATTTGTAATCATATTACATATCCAATTTATCATACAGTCTACATCAAAGTGCTTATAATAGCAACAACTTTACGTATTTATTCCACAAGTGACAAAAAGTCACACAAATACCAGTTCAATGCTATTTGTGTGACTTTAATAATATCTATTCTATTTTTACTTGGAGAGTGTATCACAGGCTCGATAGATTTGATGTTGATTTGAGGATTGTTTTCCATAATTTATACAACAGGAATTTCTGATTTTTTATTTTAGTCAATTATCTTCCAAATTCGATTCTGGTAATCTATCATACCAATACCCATATATTTTTGTTTTCCCTTTACAAATCCGATGGTATCAATATAATGATCTAAAGAATTTAAAATGACATTAGCAAAATGCCCCCTCAAAAAGATGAAAAGCAATCTAGTAGAGGCTACGTACCCAGTAAATATGCCCTCTAAATGCAATAAAGCCACTGATTTCCCAGTGATTTTATTGCATTATGGGATAATTGTTACACGAGGCGTGATTTTAAGATAGATGATACATCATACTCAGTAAATCATATTATATAAATATTTTTCTGTTTGATTATGAACTTATTAGACGTTAATAATCAAATAGACCTATGTACTAAAATTAGTTATCTATGATTTGGGAAGCATCGGATGTATGTATTACATCACCACCTGGAATTCCACTAAAATTGATATTCTTAGTAACCTTAGCGTCATAAGTCTGACCCTTAATTATATCTTTTAGGTTGATTCCAGTAACAGCTTCAACGGATTCAAAAACAGATGCCATAACACCAGTTACATTCCCAGCAATAGATCCTACCCCAGAAGTTCCACCGTTACCACCCTCCATGACAATTACCTTATCAATAGACGATAGCGGTTGGGCAATTTTTTCAGCAAGTCCTGGTAAGATTTCAACCAGCATACTAGCCATAGCAGCATTGTCATATTTAGCATAAGCCTCGGCTTTTTTCTGCATAGCAGCCGCCTCTGCCTCACCCTTAGATTGGATTGCAGATGCATCTGCCTTACCAATAGCAATAATAGCTTGAGCATCAGCTTCAGCTGCTATCTTACGTGCCTCGGCATTTGCTGTAGCAAGTGTTGTGATAGATTGACCCTCTGCTTGAGCTTNNTTCAAGATAGTCTCACCTTTTTTGGCCTCAGCTGGTTTAAGAACAGTAGCAATCAATTGTTTTTCAACTACCAAAGCGTCTCTCTCTGCAAGTGCAGCCTTACCATCTGCAATTAGTTTAGCATTTTCAATATCTTGTAACTGATAAGAAACGTCGGCATCTGATTTAGCACGCTCTTGCTCCACTTTAAAGTTAGACATCTTAATTTGCTTGTTTTTTTCGGACTCTGCAATTTCAGCATCAGCCGCTAGCTTAATCTTCTGTCCCTCACGAATAGCCTCAGCTGTTTTAATATCGGTATCTCGTTTTCTTTCAGCCTCAGCGATTTCAGCCTCAGCAATAGATTGTGCGATTTGTGGACGTGCCCTATTCTCCAAATAACCACTTTGAGTCGCAATTTTTAAGATAGAATACGAAAGTAGCTTAAGCCCCATTTCAGTAAGTTCTTTTGTTACATCAGCTTCAATACGTTGTTCAAAGGTGGCACGATCGCCATTAATTTCTTCAACAGTCATGGCTGAAACAACACCTCTAAGCTTACCCTCAAGAATCTGCTCAACCATTTTTTGAATGGTGATGATGGTCTGTGAGGCTCCTCTGGTACAAAACTGTTCGGTAGCTCTTAAAATTGATTCAGTTGTATTGTCTACTTTTATAACAGCTGTACCAATAACATCCACGAAGATGCCTTGTTTAGAAGGTGCATCGGAAACGTCAGTTGTCATTACAATATTCTCTAGAGAGATGCTACAAGACGTCTCAAGAATAGGAATAACAAATCCGCCCCTACCACTAAGCACCCGCTTTTTTAATCCCGTGATGACCAAAGCCTTATCCACTGGGACGCGTCTCCACATGCTAATTAGCAAGATGAGAAAAAGAATTACACAACCCCCGACGATAATATACGTTCTGTAAGCTTCCATTTTTAAACTCTCCTCTGATATAAAAATTTAGTTTACTCGTGCATTGTTCCGTAGAATTTGCATTAATCTACATGAGTATTCCCTATTACATTATAAGCCTTTTTATAATATTATTCAAACATAATCACCATAAATATCATATTATAAAACAAAAGTAATTATTCTCTAAATTTATACATTCTTTCGTAGGTTCAAACAACATATTTATAATTTAGGTTTTATCATACAACTCAACCACCCAATAACTCGCACAGCAAATCGGTATATGCAGTTGGGTCTTCAATTGGGAAGCCGGCAATTAACAATGATTGTTGATATAGCATCTCGCTAATCTTTTTTGCACGCTCTTTATCATTTTCATATGCATTTTTTAACATAGTAAATATCGGATGTTGTGCATTTAACTCTAATATTCTGTCAGCTTTCATGTGATCTTCTGATTTCATTTGTGCAAAATATTTTTCCATTTCTAAAGAAATAGAACCATCACTAGATAGATATACTGGATGACTTTTCAACTTCTCAGAAATTCTTACTTCTTTTACTTTGCCGCTTAGGCTTTCTTTCATAAAATCAAAAAGGTCTTTGTTCTCTTTCGTTTTCACCTGTGCAGTTTCAGAATCCTCTTTGTCAATGACATCACTACTGTTGACAGACTTCAACTCTTTACCATTAATTTCACGTAGTATATTCATTACAAAATCATCTACTTCATCTGTTAAATAAAGAACTTCATATCCTTTATCTTTAAACAATTCAGTTTGTGGTAATCGATCTATTTTAGTAATGGTTTCTCCACAAGCATAATAAATAACTTTTTGATCTTCTTTCATACGAGAAATATATTCAGCTAAGGTAACAGGTTTTTGTTCTGTTGATGAATAAAATAATATAAGATCCTTTAAATTATCTTTATGTGCACCATATTCGTTTACAATACCATATTTTAATTGAACACCGAAATGTTTAAAGAACTCTTGATATTTTTCACGATCATTTTCAAGCATTTTTGTTAATTCACGATTAATTTTCTTTTCAATGCTTGATCCTATTACCTGTAATTGACGATTTTGTTGTAGCATTTCACGAGATATATTAAGAGATAAATCCTGTGAATCTACAACACCACGAACAAAACGAAAATGTTCTGGGACTAAATCTGAACATTTATCCATAATTAATACGCCACTTGAATATAGTTGTAAACCTTTTTCATATTCCTTTGTAAAATAATTATGTGGTGTACGTGATGGAATAAATAGTAACGCCTCGTAAGATATAACGCCTTCAGTGCTTATATTTATTCTACTAATTGGATCTTCATAATCAAAGAATTTCTCTTTATAAAATTGGTTATATTGCTCATCAGTAACTTCACTTTTCGGTTTGTGCCAAATTGGAATCATATCGTTAAGTGTTTCATTTTCCGTATAAGTTTCATATTTCGGTGCATTATCATTGTCATTGGCAGAGTCATTACTTTCAATTGCACGAGTTTTTTCAACATCCATTTTTATTGGGTAACGAATATAATCAGAATATTTTTTTACTAATCCACGTAGTGTAAATTCATTTAAAAACCTTGAGTAATTCTCATCATCAGTATCTGGCTTTAGTTTCATAATAATATCTGTACCAAATGAGCTCTTTTCACATTCTACAATGGTGTATCCATCCTCGCCAGAGGAAACCCATTTGTAGGCTGTATCAGAACCATATGCACGGCTGATTACGGTTACACTTTCGCTTACCATGAAAGCAGAGTAAAAACCCACACCAAACTGACCAATAATATCAATGTCGTTAGGTGTAACTTCAGTTTCAGTCATATCATTTTTGAATGTAAGTGATCCACTCTTACCAATCACCCCTAAATTATCTTCCAAAGCTTGAGAGTCCATGCCAATACCATTATCTGATATAGTTAAGGTATTTAATTCTTTATCTACAATAATTTTAATTGCTAATTCATCACGATTAACAGACACCTTATCATTGGTTAGGGATAAATAACACAGCTTGTCCATTGCATCACTTGCGTTGGAAATAAGCTCTCGCAAAAATATTTCTTGATTGGTGTATATTGAATGAATCATTAAATCAAGTAGGCGTTTAGATTCCGCCTTAAACTGCTTTTTTGACATAGTATCATGCTCCTTGTTATATTATATATTAGCACTCTATGATATTGAGTGCTAATATATAATATACACCCTATTGGATAGATTTTCATTAAGAAATTATGAACTTTTATTTAAGTAGAAGTAGCATCATTAATTCCCCTTGCCCCCAAATCAGGTAATCATCGGCCTATTTTATTATAATTAAACTTTATAAATATTTTATCATCATCGTTGCAAATGCAACATCTTTCTTATACTTATTGCATTATACTATAAATGTAAGGTCAAAAGCCAAATATTGCGCTACGTATGTTAGCGCCATTTAAAGTTTAATAAATATTATATAGGAGGATAAGCTATGAAAAATATTTTCATTAAAAACATACCGCATGAAACCCCTATTTCCCTTGCACAACAAGTGGATATTATGCAAGGTCAAGTAGTTAGCAAAACGTTAGCTCAAAACAAATTCATAAGCATTACAGTATTTGCATTTGACAAGGACGAAGAGATTGGCTCACATGATTCTACCGGTGATGCAATGGTTACTATTCTAGAGGGAAGCGGAACTTTCATGGTTGATGGCAAGGAGTATACTTTAAATCAGGGCGAAACTCTAGTTATGCCGGCACAAAAACCCCATTCTGTTTTTGCAAAAGAGCCATTTAAAATGTTATTGGTGGTTGTATTTCCCACAACGATATAAATTAAAAAAGAAATAATATTTTCTTCAATGAATGATCACATTGGGCATTTTCTAGCTACTAGTGGAGCTAAAACCCATACAAAACGGTAGTACCCTATTTATAACAGAAAAAGACCAATAACTTAATCCTAAAAAGGAATTAGATTATTGGTTTTTTTGCAATTTGTTGAGATTTTACCCTTTTATACTTCCAAGTGCAACTCCCCGTACTATGTATTTGCTCAATATCAGATAAACTATTATAATAGGAAGTATTGCTATTGATATAAGCATATATACTTGACCAAGGTCAAATTTAAGCCAGTCCGCACTTCGTAACTGAGCTATCAATATTGGCAATGTCTTCTTATTTTTTTCGTCAAGAAGCAGAGCGGGCAAAAAGTAGTTGTTCCAGTTGTTTACAAAACCAAAAATTGCCTGAACAGCTATTGCTGGTTTAATTATAGGAAAAATTATTTTGTTAAAGGTGTTCAATTCTCCAGAGCCATCTATTCGTGCTGCTTCAACTATTTCCAGAGGCAGAACACTTTCCATGTACTGTTGAATGTAAAAGAAAGTAACTGGAGCAGCTATGGTAGGCACAATCAGTGGGATAAAGGAGTTTTTAAGTCCCATTCCGAATACCATGTTCACAAAGCCTAGTGCTGATACCTGAGTCGGAACCATCATTATCATTAAAATAAAGCTGAATACAGTATTCTTTAAGCTGAATTCATACGCATGGATACCATATGCAGTCAAAGCTGAAAAATATGTGCTTATGGCCGCACAGCTTCCAGCTATGATAAAGCTGTTTACTATACCGTTTAGTACAGGAAGATTTTGATTGGTTAAGACATTTTTAAAATTAGTAAAGAATGAATTCCCTGGAAGTGCTGAAAAGCCCTTCATTATATCAGGATGCGAACGAGTGGAATTAATAAATAGTATGTAAAAGGAGAAAAGTGAAAGTATAGTCAGAATAATAAGTACAGAATAGCTTATAAAACGTCTGATATACAAAAACATATTACTGCGAGATGTGTTTTTATCCATAAATTATCTTCTCCTTCTTTTTATACTTCCAGAGCTGAATGCTTTAAATACTATCAGGCTTAAAATAGCCGAAACGATAAATAGTATTACTGAAAGTGCACCTGCCATACCATAGTTTTTGCTAAATAGGTGATTATTTAAAAACATTATAAGGGTTGTACTGGTCATGTCAGGGGTGCCTCTGCCATTTGTAAGTATTTGTGGTACGTCGAACATCTGAAAACCGCCTATCATAGAGGTAATCATCACGTAAATTAGTATAGGACGTATAAGGGGAAGTGTTATTTTTATAAAGGTTTGAAAAGAATTACAACCGTCTATTTGTGCAGACTCAAACAGTGAGAGGTCTATTCCCATCATGCCTGCCATAAGCAAAATAGTTGTATTACCATACCACATTAAAAAGTTCATAAGCGCTATAAGTGCTCGAGTGTACTTAGTTTCTGCTAAGAAATTTATACCTTCCTTGATTATTCCAGAATCTATCAAAATGCTATTTAGGGGGCCTCCCAACGAAAAGATTGCGAAAAAGAGCATTGAAAATGCCGTAGCCATTATAAGGTTTGGCATATAGATTACTGTTTTAAAAAATCCTTGTGCCCTAATCTTCAAACGAATATCGATAAACCATGAAGCTAGCAAGAGTGAAATAATTATCTGGGGCACAAATCCCATTATCCATATAATAAAGGTATTATTTGCATATTTTAAAAGATCGCCATTGGAGAAAAGCGCTTTATAGTTTGCAAGTCCAATGAAATTTGGACCTATAGTATTTAGACCACTACGATAGTTTTCGAAAAAGCTATAGTAAAAGGTAGAAAGCAAAGGATATAGGGAAAAAATAGTATACACTAGAAAGAATGGCAAAATGAAAAAATAGCCCGACTTAGAGTAACTTATGGATTTCCCTTTTTTAAACGAAGTTTTATGCATATGGCATACCTCTATTCCTTTAGAATATTTTACAGGGAGGGCTAATTGCCCACCCTGTATTTTATTTAGGATTACATCGGGCTATTTATTATGATGGTATTTTTAGGTCTGGATATTTTACCTTTGCTGCATTGTAGAAGTTTTCAAGTGCTTTCTCCTTTGTTACAGTTCCATTAAAGTAATCATGGAATGCAGTTTGGAATCCTTCATTAAGACCTTGATCATAAGGAGAGATTTTGCTCATATCAATATTCTTTGCTGATTCTAGCATAGCACCTATTACGTTTTGTCCACCTAGGAAACTAGAAGCAAAGTCACTCTTTGCTGTTGCTTCCATAGCTTTAATGTTGTTTGCAAATTCATTGCAACTCTTTGTAAGATTTGTAGCTGTTTCTTCAGAGCAAGTCATTACTTTCATAATGTCTGCAATTAGTGAAACGTTATCGCTTCCATTAGCTGCACACATCCATGTACCACCCCAGAAATAGCTTTGTGGACCTGCACATGCTGCATAGTCACCGAAAGCGCCATTTCCAGCCTCAGCCTTGCCACCGTCTGTCAAAGCTTTGTCCATTGAGTTACCTGCCATTACAAAATCGATAAACCATGCAGGACCAAAGTAACCAAATGCTTTACCTGCTGATCCCATATTTTTTGCCCAAACATCTCCGTCCCAAAGATTAACAGGGTTATTGTAGCCTTTTTGTGTGTATGTTTTAGTTTGGTCAGCCCACTTCATGATGTTTGCATCTACTACTATTTCCAACTTATCATTTACCCATGGAGCAGAAACATTGTTTGAGAATGTGCGATAGCTGTCGTCAAATCCAGCTAGCATTTTGTAACCTTTTTTTGACATATCTGCAGCTGTAGCGTCAAATTTATCCCAATTAGCAACAGCAGCCTGAACAGTAGCTGGATCATCAGTTCCAAGTACATCTTTAGCTATAGAGCGACGATAAATGAATACACCAGGACATCCCTGCCAAGAAACACCTCTTTGAATACCTGTAGCATCTGTTACTATTTCCTTCGTATACTTAAGTTGCTGCGCCATATCTTCATCTGTAAGACCAATAGACTTAACGTCCATAGCTACATTTGCTTTTGCATCAGTATACTTAAGTGCATAGTCAGCTTCTATAAGAAATAGGTCCACTTTGTTATCCTCTGATGCAGAACTTTGAGCAAGCAAAGCTTGATCAAGAGCATTTTGATAAGCATTATTATCACTTGGGGTCAACATCCAATTTACTGAAACGTCACCAATTTTTTTTGTTTCATCGTTGTAGTCTGGATAAAATTCTGTCAATCTGCGTTGAAATTCATCATTCCAACAGTATACATTAAGTACCTTACCTTCTTTTGTTGCAGGTGTAGTAATTTCGCTGGATGACTTTTCAGGAGTGGAAGCTGGTGTAGGCTTAGAATCTCCGCAACCTACCATCGTGCCTGTAATTAATACCAATGATAAAAATAGTGCTGTTAGTTTTTTCATCGTTTTTTCCTCCTTATAAATATGTCTTTCAAATTTTGTGCTTTGCACAGACTACAACTGCCTAACCGAATGTCCTTCAAGTAGTTCTCCTTGAATGACAATGCGCTCGGATAAGGTGGTTTTGGGATGTTCGATTAAGCTAACTAATTGATTTGCTGCAGTTTTACCTAAGAGATACGTATCTTGCTTATAGGTAGTAAGCTTTGGCAGCAACATTTGTGAAAGAGGAATTCCATCATATCCTGCTATGGAAATGTCGTCTGGAACACTTAGTCCTGCATTTTGTATAACGTTTAGAGCAGCGGAGTAGCTACAATCGTCAGGTATCAAAATACAAGTTGGGGGCGTATGCAGTTCCAATAATTCTTTTACTCTGGTAACCACACTCTTGGGCGAGTGAAAACGTGCCTCAAGTACATATTCATCTGGAATTTCAACATCATACTTGTAGCAAGTTTTGTAAAATCCGGCAAGACGGTTTTTGCTTACAGAGGTCTTTTCACCATGAATAAATGCGATTTTTTTGTGTCCACTTTCAAGCACAAAAGACGTAAGCTCCTGCATTCCATCAACGTTATTAGAAATGATGGCGGTACAGTTGTCAAACGCATGGTCTATTGTGACCGTTGGGATATCACTGGATATAAGCTCTAGAACTTGAGGGTCCAAAAAGTTTACACAAGCAATCATTATGCCGTCAATGTTTCTGTAACGGCAATGCTCTAAATATGTAGTTGCCCTTCCTCCCACGTTGTGGCTTATAAAAGTGATATCATATCCATGAGCTTCAGCTTCAACTTTGAAGCTGTTCAAGATGGCAGAAAAATATTCATGGGTAAGACCACTTTGGGTTTCATCTGCAAACAGTACACCTAAATTGTAGGTTCGGTTTGTTTTCAGAGTTCTGGCTGCTGCATTGGGTAAATAATTCATTTCTAAGGCAGTTTTTTTGACTAAATTCCTGGTAGCTTCACTAATATCTCTGCGTCCATTCATCGCCTTACTTACTGTGGCTGCAGAAACGCCACATGCTTCAGCAATATCCTTAATAGAAACCATTTCTTGTTCCTCCCGTTTACTTTAATAATACTTTTGCACTATAATCGTTAATGTGCATAAATATATTATAGCTTTAAACATTATAGCTGTAAACGATAATTGAACAAAAATAACTTAATCGTTTTCGCAACTAAAGTATATCTCAATTAGTGTTGTTATGCAATAGATTTTTTAAAATATTATTATAAAACATTAATTATTGTTAATAATTAACACAACAATATTCCATAATTTAGTTATTGTGCCCAATAAAATATCGTAATAAATATAATTTTTAGTAATATGTAAATTTTAATGTTAATTACTATTGCAAATTGCAAATAATTATTGTAATATTAAATAAGCCAAAACCAGTACGTCTTTTAGCTTAAACGTTTTCGCAAACGATTAATTTAATTTATAAGCCAAAGGAGCAGCTAAGATGAAATACGGATATTTTGATGATAATTCCAGAGAATATGTTATTACGACCCCTCAAACACCACTTCCATGGATAAATTACCTCGGAAGTGAAGATTTTTTTTCCTTAATTTCCAACACAAGTGGGGGTTATAGCTTCTATAAAGATGCAAAACTTCTACGGCTTACACGTTATCGTTACAATGATTGCCCAACTGATACGGGCGGACATTACTACTATATAAAAGATGGTGATACCGTTTGGAACCCAGGATGGCAACCAACTCAAGCTCCTATTGACAGTTACTCCTGCCGCCATGGATTAGGTTACACGATTATAAAAGGCGAAAAAAATATGTTGTCTGCTGAAGTTACCTGCTTTGTTCCTGTTCATGATAACTGTGAAATAAATCACCTTGTACTTACTAATAATAGCGATAACGTTAAAACTCTTGATATTTTCAGTTTGGTCGAGTTTTGCCTTTGGAATGCTGTCGATGATAGCACAAACTTTCAAAGAAACTTTAGCATAGGCGAAGTGGAAGTTGAGANNATAAAACAGAGTATCGCGAACGCAGAAATCACTATGCAATATTTTCTGTAAATACTCCCGTTGAAGGGTTTGATACTTCAAGAGATAGTTTTTGTGGAGAATATAACGGCTTCAATAATCCTCAAAGTGTTTTTACTGGTAAAAGCAGCAACAGTATTGCCCATGGTTGGGCTCCTATAGGAAGCCATCATATCAAGTTAACATTGCAACCAAATGAAAGTGCAAGTTACATATTTGTTTTAGGATACTTAGAGAATTCACATGAAGAAAAATGGGAAAAGCCAGGGATAATAAACAAAACTCCTGCTAATTCTATGCTTGAAAAATATCAAACTGATAATCAAGTCCTTTTAGCTCTTGACACGCTAAAAAAATACTGGACTGAGATTTTAGACAAATATAGTATCTCATCTTCTGATGAAAAACTCGATAGAATGGTAAACACTTGGAATCAGTATCAATGTATGGTTACCTTTAACATGAGCCGTAGTGCAAGCTACTTTGAAAGTGGCACAGGGCGTGGAATGGGCTTTAGGGATTCCTGTCAAGATATACTTGGATTTGTTCATCTGATTCCCAAAAGAGCACATCAAAGAATACTGGATATAGCCGCTACACAGTTTGAGGACGGTAGTGCATACCATCAGTATCAGCCACTCACCAAAAAAGGAAACCTTGATATCGGAAGTGGTTTTAACGATGATCCCCTTTGGCTTATAGCCTGTACATCTGCATACCTTAAGGAAACAGGTGATTTTTCCATATTAGATGAAGTAATTCCGTTTGATAACAATGAAGCCAACTCGGCAGATTTGTTTGAGCATCTTCGTCGGAGCTTTAACTATACAGTTAATAATAAGGGCCCACACGGATTGCCACTAATAGGGCGTGCTGACTGGAATGATTGCCTTAATCTGAACTGTTTTTCAAATGAGCCTGGAGAAAGCTTTCAAACTTGTGCAAACTTTGAAAGTGGCAAGGCAGAAAGTGTCTTCATAGCTGGTATGTTCGTAAAATACGGACGAGAATATGCTGACATTTGCAGGCATTTAGGAAACATTAAAGAGGAGCAAAGAGCCCTAGCTGAGATGGAAAAAATGACTACCGCAGTATTAAACAACGGATGGGACGGCGAATGGTTCTTACGTGCCTATGATGCATTTGAAGAGCCAATTGGCAGTGCTAGTTGCGATGAAGGTAAAATATTTATTGAGCCACAGGGTATGTGTACTATGGCTGAAATAGGAATAGAAAACGGATATGCCGAAAAAGCCCTTAAAAGTGTTCAAAAATATTTGGATACAAAATATGGTATCGTACTTTTGAATCCTGCATATACGAGTTATAGACTGAACTTAGGAGAAATATCCTCTTATCCACCGGGATATAAAGAAAATGCCGGTATATNNAAACTGTTCTTGGACACGGTGACAGAGCATACGAGATATACAAACGAACATGTCCTGCTTATATTGAAGAGATAAGTGATATACACCGTACAGAACCGTATGTTTACAGCCAAATGATTGCAGGATGTGATGCCCCTACTTTTGGTGAAGCAAAAAACAGTTGGCTAACTGGCACAGCTGCATGGACTTTTGTTAACATAAGTCAGTATATTCTGGGAATAAAGCCTACTCTTACAGGAATTTGTATNNGAAATGCCTGTTATAACATTACAGTAGACAGTAGTGCACATGTAGAAAAAGGTGTTCAAAGAATTACAGTTGATGGAAAAGACATCACAGGCAATGTTATCCCTATCATAGAAGGAAAAACCTGCTATGAAATTTATGTTAAAATGGGATGATTTAAAAAGCCACAAGTTCGCTCTTTATTGTTCAGCATTGTAATATTAGCAGATTGAACCTGCATATAAATCGCGGTTTAAGTTTTCACTTAGACCGTGAATTTTTATACCCATATTTAGCTGTAATCAACCTTTTATCTTATGTGAATTCCCAATTCGTTGCAAAAGCTGTTATTTATCTGTTTTACCTTCCCTGCTTCTTTACCATCCCAGTAAGTAATCCATATTGCCATTTCATATTCTCTTAAATCAAACCACTGTTTTGATAGAAAAGCATTACATCTAGTAAGTCTTGTAACATATTTTTACATATTTTTTTAACTAAGTTATAATTTTAGTTTAATTCAAATTTATAATAATAAATTTAGCATTTATAGTTAAAATATTTGACTAATATTATGATATATGCTAGTATTATAGCGGATTATAACTTAAAGTATATTAATAAATTTATAAATCAAATTCATAAAACAGAGTAAATTTACATGCTTAGAAAAGTATTTTTTAAAATTACATCAGACAAAAAACGCGAAAAATTGACAGATGTTAATATAAAGTAATATAAAATCGAGAGGGGCTATATAATGAAATCTATAAAATCAAGGCTGGTACTTATATTTACAGGGGTTATACTAATTTTAAACGTAGGATTAAGTCTTATGTCTATAAGTATCGTCTCCAAAAATCTAATCAAAGACACCCATAGTGATTTAATGGAAATAGCAAAGGAAGAGGCAAAATATATTGCAGCAAGGAGAGATGCCGAACTTAGGTATGTCGATGCACTTGCACAAAACACAATGATTATGGATGAAACAATTCCACTGGAGCAGAAAATAACTTTTTTTGAGGCTGAAGCAAAAAGAACAGGATATTTAGCATTTGCTTTTGCTGATAAAAATGGGGATAGTACTGTTTTTAACTCAAAAAAAGAGAAAACCAATATAGCTCAACGAGAATATTTCCAAACGGCTATGACTGGCAAACCAGCAGCTTCCGATTTACTTATTAGCAGCGCTACAGGCGAACTAGTAATGATATATGCAGTTCCTATTTCTAAAAATGGACAGCAAATGGGTGTATTATATGGCAGAAAAGATGGTACAGCTTTAAATGAGATGGTGAGCCAAGCGAAGCATAAGCAAACAGGCCATGGCTATATGATTAATAATCAGGGTGTAACGGTGGCAGATGATATAGAGCTTGTTTTAAGACAAGAGAATGTGATAGAGGATGCAAAAAAAGACAAATCACTTCAATCACTCGCTGATCTTACTCAAAATCATATGATTAAAAGAGAAGTTGGATATGGCGATTATGAGTATGAGGGTGTGCATTTAGTTGCGGGATTTGCACCAGTTGAAGGTAGCCCTTGGATTATAGTAATGGAGATTGAACAGCAAGAAATATTAGGGGAAGTAAATGCCCTTAGGAATTTACTGATTGTCTTATGCTTAGCCGCAATAGCAATTGGTGCAATCACAACCTTTTTTGTTAGTGGCACAATTGTAAAACCAATTAAAAAGGTAACGGTAGCGGCAAAACAGATTGCAGATGGTAATTTCAATGTACATCTTTCCGTAAACTCACATGATGAGATGGGACAACTTTCAAAGGCATTTAATGCTACAATTATAAGATTGGTAGAGTATCAGGGATACATTGATGAAATATCAGACGCTCTGATGCAAATCTCCCAAGGAAATCTCATAATCGAGCTAGAAAGAGATTATACCGGTCAATTTAAAAAGCTTGAGGATAATTTGCAAGCACTGATTGATAACTTGAATTTTACGTTACTGAATATCAATCAATCAGCAGATCAAGTAGCAAGTGGTTCAGAACAGGTGGCAAGCAGTTCCCAGGAACTTGCGCAGGGTGCAACCGAGCAGGCAAGTTCAGTTGAGGAGTTATCAGCATCAATTAGTGAAATTGCAACACAAGTCAAACAAAATGCACAAAACGCCAAATCCGCAAGTGACATGGCTGGACTTGCCGGAAATGAAATACGGAGCAGTAATGAGCAAATGAAATCAATGATTATTGCTATGGAGCAGATTACCTTAAAATCGTCTGAAATTTCTAAAATCATCAAGGTTATTGACGATATTGCATTCCAAACAAATATTCTTGCATTGAATGCTGCGGTTGAGGCTGCAAGAGCTGGTGTTGCAGGAAAGGGATTTGCAGTTGTTGCCAGTGAGGTTCGCAACCTTGCAGGTAAATCTGCAGAAGCAGCAAAGAGTACAACTACTCTGATTGAAGAAACACTTGCAGCAGTCGGAAACGGCTCAAGTATCGTAAATAAAACAGCAAGTGCTTTAAAATCAAGCGCTAAAACAACAAATGAAGCTGTAACCTTAATTAATAAAATTGCAACTGCTTCCAACGATCAAGCTACGTCAATCGCACAGGTAAACCAAGGTGTAGACCAAGTTTCAGCGGTTGTTCAAACAAATGCTGCCACCGCCGAGGAGAGCGCTGCAGCGAGCGAGGAGTTGTCAAGCCAGTCAAGTCTGCTAAAAGAGACAATTTCTAAATTTAAGCTAAAAGAAACTCACAATTAATATTGATAAAACAAGGACTGATATTGAAGGATATCAGTCCTTAATTTATTAAAGCTAAAATTTAAAAATTTTTTTAAAAAAATTATTGACTATTCCCATAAATGGTATTATAATATTTTTTGGGATTAATACGAAAGGTGGTTTTAGATTGGACATTACAAAGATTGTTTTAAATCCAGTAAGATTAAGAATTATTCAGTTTCTTGCAATCCATAATACTTCAACTGTTTTGCAAATTTCAAATAAAATAAGCGATATTCCCAAAACAACCCTCTATAGGCATATTAATATACTGGAGGAAAATAAGATTATTAAGGTTGTATCTGAAAATAAAATTAGAGGTGCTACTGAAAAAGTATATTCTATCAATAGTGAGATACCCCCCGATATCTCACCACAAGATCTGTCAACAAGTTTCTTACTAGATCTACTAAGTAAATTCACTAACTATTTTGAAAACAAAGAAAATGACCCTGTTAAAGATATGGTGTTTTTGCAAACTGCTACATTCACTTTAACAGATGAAGAGTATACTTTATTTTTGAATGAGTTAAGCCAAATATTTTTAAAGTATACTGAGTTTGACATGTGTAATGATAGAAAGGTCAGAACACTATCAACAATTTCTTTACCAAATAAATAGAAACTTAAAATAGGAAAGAGGATGCAACATGATTAAAATTGTAAATGTAACCAAAACTTACAAGGGTGGGAAAAAGGCAGTAGACAATGTATCAATTAATGTTGAGGCTGGAGATATCTTTGGATTTATAGGTCATAACGGTGCAGGAAAAACATCATTAATCAAAGCAATTGTTGGTATTCATGAATTTGATAGCGGTGTTATTGAAATTAATGGTATGGATATAAAAAAAGACCCTATTAAGTGCAAATCAATAACTGCGTACATCCCAGATAACCCAGATTTATATGAGCATTTAACAGGAATACAGTATCTTAACTTTGTTGCAGACATTTTCAATGTTTCTGCTAACGAAAGAAGTAAGCTTATAGAGAAATATGCTGACGATTTTGAAATAACAAATAGTCTTGGTGACTTGATATCATCATATTCTCACGGTATGAAACAAAAGCTTGCTATTATTTCTGCATTTGTACATAGCCCAAAGATTCTAATTTTAGATGAGCCATTTGTAGGATTAGACCCAAAAGCTGCTCACGTTTTAAAGACAATTATGTCAGACTTTTGTGCAAAAGGAAACTGTATCTTCTTCTCTACCCACGTTTTAGACGTTGCCGAAAAGCTTTGTAATAAGATTGCTATTATTAAAGAAGGTAAACTTCTAGCTAACGGCACTACAGATGAAGTTAAAGGAACTAATAGTCTTGAAAATGTATTTTTGGAGTTGATTGACAATGGCTAATTTAATGACTATATTAAAAGTAAATTTATATAATGTTTTTGGTATAAATAAAGCATTCCATTCCAAGGATAAAAATACTAAAACCAAATCTATATTAATGCTAATAGGAATCAGCATTTTAGGACTTCTGCTGCTATTTGTTTCATTTACTTATAATTTTGGTATTGCAATGACTTTAAATCAAGTAGGGGTAATAAATGCTCAACTTGGTATCATGCTTGCAGTATCTAGTATTATTACTTTAATTTTTTCAATAAGTATGGTAAATGGTACGCTGTTTGGATTTAAGGATTATGATATATTAATGTCATATCCCATTAAACACAGCACAATAATCACAAGTCGATTAGTTATCCTTTACTGTTCAAATGTCTTTTTTTGCTTATTTATAATGATTCCTGCAATGATTGTTTATGGAATATTTGCCTCCCCTCCCGTATTATTATATATATTTTCAATACTATCATTGCTTGTTATCCCTCTTGTTCCTATCATTATTTCAACAATTTTAGGTACAATTATTACAGTTATATCTTCAAAATTCAAACACAGTAATTTAATTACAATTATGTTTTATTTTGTTTTTTTCATAGGAGTTATTTTTGTTTCTCAAATAGGTGGTAGACTTTCCTCGGGTGAAATTGATATGGCTCAGCTCGGTGAAACGGTGATGAGCTCAATAAATAAAATCTATCCATTATCTTCCCTTTACATTGATGGTGTTTGCAATCAAAATATAGCATCTTTACTTTTATTCTTTCTTATCCCAACAGTTCTTTTTACTTTATATGTTGCTGTTATTTCTGTTAATTTCTCAAAAATCAATTCAGCGATAACATCAAAAAGGTCAAACAAGAACTTTAAGATGTCTGAGCAAACTCAAGCCTCACAGACTAAAGCACTATTAATGAAAGAAAGTAAAAGATATTTTAGTTGCTCTATTTATGTAATCAATACTAGTCTGGGCGTAGTTATGTCTGTAATAGCTACAGTTGCTGCAATAATATTCTCAAACAAAATTAACGATTTTATCGCTAATATACCAGCTGACTTTCCAATTCCAATAGATAAAATAATGTATCTTGTTCCCTATGCTATTGGCTTTCTCGTTGTTATGAGCTGTACGTCAAATTGCAGTATTTCGCTTGAGGGAAAAAATCTTTGGATTTTAAAATCAAGCCCAATACCTACTATGAATATTCTCCTGGCAAAAATTGCGTTTAATTTTTTGATTATCCTTCCAATAATAGTTTGCGTTGCTATTTTAGGCTTTATTTTAAAGCTTAATGTTTTACAATTTGTTCTATTGGTGATTATTTCTGTCATTTATTCCTTTTTAGTTTCATTCCTTGGACTAATTGTAAATCTATTTCTGCCAATGTTAACTTGGGAATCAGAGGTAGTTGTAGTTAAACAATCAGCAGCTAATATTGTCTCGATCTTTGCTGGTTTTGGTTTAATAATCATACCTGTCATTGTTATTATGTCTTCTACACTGAGCCCTGCACTTATGTCAATAATAATTGCACTTACTGGAATGGCTCTTATCAGTTTATGTTATTTTTTTCTTCGCACAAAAGGTGTTAAAATGTTTGAAAAGTTGTAAGAAATGAATAATTAAAAGAAGTCGTATGTATTAATTCACAATCGACTTCTTTGGTTTCTTATTGTATAATAAAAACAGACGCATCGGTAACGATATATTAATTTAAGCAATTTATATTATATAGTAAGGAGATTAAAAATGTTTGATATAATTAAACAGCAGTCTTGTGATGCTGTTACTCAACTAATTGATGTGGCAAAGCTATCAGAAAATGATATTTTGATTGTTGGATGTTCTACAAGTGAAGTTATAGGACATGATATTGGTTCATTTTCCAGTATAGATGTTGCAAATGCAATTTTTGATGGCATATACCCTATTCTAAAAGAAAAAGGAATTTTTTTAGCAGCTCAATGCTGTGAGCATTTGAACCGCACAATTATTATTGAAAAACAAGCGTTTATCCACTATAAATTTGAACAAGTAAATGTTGTTCCTCTACCCAAAGCAGGTGGAAGCTTTGCAACTACTGCATATAATAATTTTGATGATCCCATTGCAGTAGAAGAGATAAGAGCAAATGCTGGTATTGATATTGGTGGTACATTGATTGGAATGCATTTGAAAAAAGTTGCTGTACCCGTCAGGCTCAATGTTATTAAAATTGGTGAAGCAAACATTATCTGTGCACGCACTAGGCCAAAATTTGTTGGTGGCGCTCGTGCAAATTACGATGATAATTTAGCTTAAATATCCCATACAAAATATAAGGCAACAAAAAAATTTACCTGACGCAACAAAACAGCCAAGAAATAAGAGTGAAAAGCACAAATGTGCTTTTCACTCTTATTTCATCTTTACACAACCTTAACATTCTAACTGGTCTTTCTAACACTATCTTGATTTTTGATATGTTAAGATATCTATATCAAAAAACAAGGGAGAGGATTTTAAGTGCAATTCATTGTGGTTGCTATTGGTGCAATTTCACTTATACTGTTTGGGTACTTAGCATATATTTTATTTAGAGGTGATAAAAAATGATAGTTACAATTTTACAATATGTACTTTATCTTGTTGTATTAGTAATTCTTGCAATTCCACTTGGTGGGTACATTGGAAAAATTATGAATGGTGAGAAAGTTATCCTTTCAAAGATTCTAGTTCCATTTGAAAAACTAATCTATCGTTCCATAAAGGTTGACAAAGACGAGCAAATGAGCTGGAAGAAATATAGTGCTTGCATATTAATTTTCAGCGTAGTTGGGTTCATATTGCTGTTTCTCATGAATATTTTACAAGGGGTATTACCCCTTAACCCAGAAAAATTATCAGGCGTTTCATGGCATCTTGCCTTTAATACAACTGCAAGTTTTGTGACAAANNTGACAAATACAAACTGGCAGTCCTATTCCGGCGAAAGTACACTTGGCTATTTTACTCAAATGATAGGGCTTACTGTTCAAAATTTCGTTTCAGCTGCAGTAGGTATCGCAGTACTCTTTACGCTTATTCGGGGGTTTATCAAAGTAAAATCAACCGGTCTTGGTAGCTTTTGGGTGGATGTTACCCGCATTATACTTTACATACTAATTCCACTTTCATTAATATTATCGTTACTATTGGTATCACAAGGCGTCATACAAAGTCTTGATGGATATGAAACCGTTTCTTTAATAGAACCAATTACTTTATCGGATGGCACTGTTATTACCGAGCAGGTTGTTCCAAAGGGTGCAGCTGCGAGCCAAGTTGCAATTAAACAATTAGGCACTAACGGTGGTGGCGTTATGGGCACAAACTCTGCACATCCATTAGAAAATCCCACACCATTTTCAAATATGCTGCAAATGCTTTCTATTTTATTAATACCAGTAGCACTCTGCTTTACATTTGGCAGAAATATTAAGGATAAAAAACAAGGTATTGCAGTTTTCCTTGCAATGTTTATCGTATTAGCATCATCACTTTCAGTGATTGCAATTAACGAACAAATGGCTACTCCACAACTGGCTCAAAGTGGTGCAGTAGATATTTCCACAATTGACCAAGCAGGTGGCAATATGGAGGGTAAGGAAGCACGATTTGGTATTGCCTCATCATCAACATGGGCAGCATTTACAACTGCCGCTTCTAACGGCTCTGTTAACTCTATGCATGACAGCTACACTCCAATCGGAGGAATGGTGCCAATGGTACTTATGCAGCTTGGAGAGGTGATTTTCGGAGGTGTAGGTTGTGGTCTGTATGGCATGATTGCTTTTGCAATCCTAGCAGTGTTTATTGCAGGTCTTATGGTTGGCAGAACACCAGAATACTTAGGCAAAAAGATTGAGCCTTTTGAAATGAAAATGGCCGTTCTTGTTTGTTTGGCTACACCAGTTGCCATTTTGATTGGAAGTGGTATCACTGCTCTAGTGCCATCTGTGGTGCAAAGCCTAAATAATAGTGGTGCCCACGGCTTTTCTGAAGTGCTTTATACCTTCTCATCTGCAGGTGGTAACAACGGTTCGGCATTTGCAGGATTTAACGCCAATACACCNNTCTTAATGTCAGCATTGGGCTTGTAATGCTGTTTGCTAGATTTGTGCCAATGATTGCAACGCTTGCGATTGCAGGAAGTTTAGTGAAAAAGAAAAAGGTTGCAACAAGTGTAGGAACACTTTCTACACATAACGCAATGTTTATAGGACTACTTATATTTGTAATTTTATTAATTGGTGCGCTTAGCTTCTTCCCATCACTCGCATTAGGTCCTATTGCAGAATATTTTGAAATGCTAGGCTAATTATCCAAAACATAATTTATTTTAAACTTGTATAGAAAAAGAGTGAAAATAATGACAACTAAAAATAAAACTCCATTCGCCAATAAGACAATGATTATACGAGCAATTAAGGATTCATTTATCAAACTATCCCCTAAAGTACAGGTTAAAAACCCTGTTATGCTGCTCGTTTATATTTCATCTATCCTTACCACAGCGTTATACATATTTTCTCTATTCGGCATAAAAGACGCAAGCTCTAGCTTCACACTTGGAATTACCATTGTTCTTTGGTTTACAGTGCTCTTTGCAAACTTTGCAGAAGCAATTGCCGAAGGACGTGGCAAAGCACAGGCTGATTCTCTGCGTGCAGCAAAAAAAGATGTTCAGGCTCACATCATTCCCTCTCTATCTCAAAGGGAAGATATCACTGATGTATCTTCTGCTAGCCTAAAAAAAGGAGATATTGTAATCGTTTTTGCCGGTGAACAAATCCCTGCTGACGGTGACGTCATTGACGGTGCGGCATCGGTGGATGAAAGTGCGATTACCGGAGAATCTGCCCCAGTAATCAGAGAAAGCGGCGGTGACCGTAGTGCTGTAACCGGTGGCACAACTGTAATTTCTGACAGTCTGGTAATTTTTGTTAGTAGTGAGGCTGGTGAAAGCTTTCTTGATAAAATGATTGCTATGGTTGAGGGCGCTAACAGAAAAAAAACACCGAATGAAATTGCCCTGCAAATCTTTTTAGTGGCATTGTCCATTATCTTTTTACTAGTGACAATTTCTTTATACGCATACTCATCTTTTTCTGCAAGACTTGCCGGTATCCCTAACCCTACTTCAGTAACCTCATTGGTGGCATTGCTCGTCTGCCTTGCCCCTACTACAATTGGTGCGTTGTTATCAGCAATAGGAATTGCAGGTATGAGCAGGCTTAACAGCGTTAACGTCCTTGCAATGAGTGGTCGTGCAATTGAAGCTGCTGGCGATGTAGATATTTTAATGCTTGATAAAACCGGTACAATTACCCTTGGTAACCGACAAGCTTGTGAGTTTATCCCTGTCAACGGCACGTCTCCAAAAGAGTTGGCTGATGCTGCACAACTTTCTTCCCTTGCGGATGAAACTCCTGAAGGGCGGAGCATCGTAGTTTTAGCAAAAGATCAATTTGGAATTCGAGGTCGCAATATTGGTGAACTTGAGATGAAGTTTGTTCCCTTTACTGCTACTACTCGCATGAGTGGTGTTGATTTTGGAACAAACGAAATCCGCAAGGGTGCTGCCGATACAATTAAGCAATATATACTTGAAAATAACGGAGTATATTGTGATGAATGTGATGAAGCTGTAAAGCAAATTTCTAATAAGGGCGGAACTCCTTTGGTAGTGGCAAAAAACCATACTATTCTAGGTGTCATTCATTTAAAAGATATTATCAAACAAGGTGTTCACGAAAAGTTTGCAGACTTGAGAAAAATGGGCATTAAGACTATTATGATTACAGGTGACAACCCATTGACTGCAGCTGCAATTGCCGCCGAGGCTGGGGTTGATGATTTTCTTGCAGAGGCAACTCCGGAGGCAAAGCTTGAGCTGATCCGTGACTTTCAATCAAAAGGACATCTTGTTGCAATGACTGGTGACGGAACCAACGATGCTCCTGCCCTAGCACAAGCTGATGTTGCAGTTGCTATGAACACCGGAACTCAAGCAGCAAAAGAAGCTGGTAACATGGTTGATCTTGATTCCTCCCCTACTAAGCTTATTGACATTGTAAGAATTGGAAAACAACTNNAGTTTAACCACCTTTAGTATCGCTAACGACCTTGCAAAATATTTTGCTATAATTCCTGCATTATTCATGGGGATTTATCCTGGACTTTCTGCTTTAAACATTATGGGATTACATAGTGCGCAAAGTGCTATCTTTTCTGCAATTATATTCAATGCTTTAATTATCATTGCTTTAATACCTTTGGCACTCAAAGGTGTAAAGTATCGAGAAGTTCCTGCTGGAAAATTGTTGTCTCAAAACCTATTGATTTATGGATTAGGTGGAATCATAGTGCCTTTTATAGCCGTTAAATTGATTGATATGTTTATTGTAGCAATTGGCATTGTCTAATAGAATGGAGATTTATATGAAAACGATTAAATCAGTACTTGGAAAATCAATTATCTTTCTACTAATTTTCACTTTACTATGTGGTGTTATTTACTCTCTTTTCATAACTGGCATCGCACAACTGATTTTCCCAGATAAA